>JAQUZO010000082.1:1530-7616 GCA_028691285.1 Anaerovibrio sp.
ATTGTGGAGGCAGCCCAGTCCATGGGCGCGACACCTATGCAGATCATTGTCAGGGTGCTGCTGCCGGAGGCCATGCCGAACATCGTGGCGCAGCTGACTACAGTTGTCATAAGCCTGGTAGGTGAATCCGCTATGGCTGGTGCCATTGGAGGCGGCGGCCTGGGCGATTTGGCAATCCGCTACGGCTATCAGCGCTTCCGTCCGGATATCATGATTGCAACGGTTGTTGTCCTGATTGTCATGGTACAGGCAGTGCAGTTTGCCGGCAATGCTCTGGCGAAACGGCTGGATAAGCGTTAGGATGGCTCTGATATGCCTGTGTTTTGACGGCAGCAGCTTGTATGCTGCCTGTCAGCTTATATACATCAAGGGAGGATGGATTTATTATGAAGAAATTATTAGCAGTTTTAGCAGCTATGGCAGTGGCAGTTTTTGCACTGGCTGGCTGCGGCAGCAATGACAAGCAGGCTGCCGGTGATGTCAAGGTATTGAAGGTAGGTGCGACCGCTGTTCCTCATGCAGAGGTCCTGGAGCAGGTCAAAGAGGATTTGAAGGCTGAGAACATTGATCTCCAGATTGTGGAATTCAGTGACTATGTACAGCCAAACCTGGCCCTGAACGATAAGGAGCTGGATGCCAACTATTTCCAGCATGCGCCTTATCTGGAGAATTTCATCAAGGAGCACCCTGAGGTCAAGCTTGCCAATGCAGCAGGCGTCCATATAGAGCCGATGGGGATTTATTCCCACAAGGTAAAGAGCCTGGCAGAGGTGCAGGATGGTGCTTCCGTTGCCATTCCAAATGATCCGACCAACGGCGGCCGTGCGCTGATTCTTCTCAGCAAGGCTGGTCTGATCAAGCTGAATGATGACAAGAATATTGCTGCAACAGTACAGGATGTTGTAGACAATCCCAAGCATCTGAAGTTCCAGGAGCTGGAGGCAGCTCAGGTTCCGCGCGCTATTGACGATGTGGATCTGGCGGTCATCAACAGCAATTTTGCCATGCAGGTGCAGCTGAACCCTGTCAAGGATACCCTTTTGATGGAGGATGCCACTTCACCGTATGTAAATATCATTGCAGTTCGCCAGGGTGACGAGAGCCGTCCTGAGATCAAGGCCTTGATCAAGGCACTGCAGTCTGAAAAGGTAAAGAAATTCATTGAGGAAAAGTATAAGGGTGCAGTTGTAGCAACCTTCTGATTTCCGTGTTTCGGGCATTACGCAGGAATTTCCATCGGCTTTTCGCATCTGGATGCTGAATCCAGTCTGCGGAGGGCCGATTTTTTTTGTGCGCAGGGATTTGCCGGCTGATTCATGCGAAGGGTGTCTTTTGATAAAAACGATAATTATTCGTGATTGTTGGAATCGTGTGAAAATAGTGTGTAAACTACCGGCGCAGGTCAGGCCGGACCTGGTTTTATCGTATTGTTGGGGAATGGCTGCCGTCTTAGTAGTAATAAGCAAGAAAAAATTCGTTTTTCTTATTATTTGTATTGACTTCTTGAATTTGTTAAGGTATCATAATCATATCAATGAAATTTTGTTGCGATTGGATTTTTACAATGTGCAATCGGAAGAAAATTCAAATATGAGATGCTGGTTATAGGAATTATTATACGGTGCATCAGGACAGTATCTCATAAAGAAGCTTAGCTTCTGTGTGTATTATAGAAAATGGGGGATTGTTATGGTAAAGGACAAGGCTACGGTTGTCGTTGTAGGCGGCGGAGCTACAGGTGTTGGTATCCTGCGCGACCTGTCCATGCGCGGTATCGACGCACTTTTGATTGAGAAGCTCGATATGGTAAACGGAGCTAGCTCTCGTTATCATGGTCTTCTGCACAGTGGTGCGAGATACGCTGTAAGAGATCAGGAAGCTGCCAGGGAATGTATCGAGGAGAATACCATCCTGCGCCGCATCGGTAAGTCCTGTGTAGAGGCTACTACCGGTATGTTTGTACAGGTTGAGGGTGATGACCCTGATTTTGTTGACCCATGGCTGCAGGGCTGTAAGGACAGTGGTATTTCCACTCGCGAGCTGAGTAAAGAGGAAGCTCTGCGTTTGGAACCGAATCTGTCCCGCAAGCTGAAGGTTGCTTATGAGGTTCCGGACGGAGCTATTGATGGTTTCCGTATGTCCTGGCAGAATCTGCAGTCTGCAGCGCACTATGGCGGCCGTTACAAGACCTATACTGAAATAATTGCAGTCAATGTAGAGAACGCTGCAGTCAAGAGCATCAAGGTTCGTGATAATGTCACCAAGGAAGAATACGAGATCGAGTGTGAGATCCTGGTCAATGCTGCTGGCCCTTGGGCCGGCAAGGTTGCTGAGCTGGCAGGGCTGGAGTGCAATGTAAGCCCTTCCAAGGGTACTCTGATTGCCTTTAACCAGCGCATTTCCAACCGTGTAGTGAACCGTCTCCGCAAGCCTTCCAATGGTGATATTTTTGTACCGCATGGCTCTATTACCATTTTGGGTACTTCCTCCATTACCGTTCCTGACCCAGAGGATACAACTACATCCTGGGAAGAGGTCGAGGATTTGATGAAGACCGGTGAGGGCGTATTCGAGCGCCTTCGTGATTATCGTATCCTGCGCGTGTTTGCAGGCTCCCGTCCGCTGTATGTACCTAAGGGCGCTGAGGGCGGACGCAACGCATCCCGCGGCTTCGTGACCATTGACCATGAGAAGGAAGATGGCCTGAAGGGCATGATGACTATTTGCGGCGGCAAGTTCACCACCTATCGCCTGATGGCTGAGAAGTTCTGTGATGTCCTCGCTCCTAAGCTCAACAATACTGCTAAGTGCCGTACTGCTGAGGAGAATCTGGTTCCAGAGGTACCAGAGGCAGACAAGAAGGCTGCACGCCAGTACTTCCCTGCTTATGGTGTGAACCTTGCAGCGACCCGTCTTGGCGTCGAGAAGTTTGGTGAGGTTGTCAAGACCTTGAAGGAAGAGCCTGAAAGCCGTGAGGTTCTCTGCGAATGTGAGAATGTTACCATGGCAGAAATCAAGCGGATTGCTTCCGAGCCTACCAGTCACAGCGTGGCTGATGTAAGAAGAAGAACCCGTTTGGGAATGGGTACCTGTCAGGGCAACTACTGTGCCATCCGCAGTGCTGCTGTTGCCAACAAGCTGTTCAAGGACAAGCTTGCAGAGAGCAGCGATTCCCTGTCTGATATGAAGAACTTCCTCCAGGCTAGATGGAAGGGCATTACTCCTGTCATGGCAGGCAAGACCCTTCGTGAAGCAGAGATGACAAGAGGCATGTACGAATTGTTGTTTAATGTAAATGGGGGTAGACGAGGATGAGCAAATCTGATGTAGTTGTTATCGGCAATGGTGTAGCAGGCTTGATGGCTGCTCTCGTCAGTGCTGACCAGGGTAAGAAGGTAACGCTGCTGTCCTACGGTGCGGGTACATTTCCATTGAACAGCGGTGTGATTGATGTTTTAGGTTATGATGATGCCGGCAAGGCTGTTGCCAACCCTATTGAGGGCATTGGCAGGACTGCTGACAATCATCCGTATAAGAAGATTGGCATGCCTGCCGTGCAGGATGCTGTAGAATATTTCAAGAAGACTGTAGCGGACGAGGGCTTCCCTTATGTTGGTTCCCTGAAGGAACAGCAGTGGCTGATTACCAGTGTCGGCACATTGAAGCCGACCTGCCTGCTGCCGGAATCCCTGCAGGCTTCCAAGTGCTTCGATGCCAATGAGATTGTTATTGTCGGCGTAAAGGGTCTGAAGGACTTTTATGTAGATATGGTAGCAGAGAATCTGGCCAAGGAGCTGGGCAGCGACAAGAAGTACACTACTGTTACTGTTGATACCTATATTACCGGACGCGACCTGACAACCCGCGATGTTGCCAGATGGGTTGAGAGCGACAAGGGCTATGGCGAGTTCCTGGCACAGATCAAAAATCAGGCTGGCAGCGGCAAGGCAATCATCGTTCCTCAGATTCTGGGAACCAAGGGTAACTATGTAGTATATAACAAGCTGGTTAAGGATCTTGGCTGTGCAGTAGTTGAGACTACGGGCATGCCTCCATCCGTAAACGGCATCCGTCTCCGTGATGTACTCTTAAGTGCATTGAAGAAAAAAGGCATTCGGGTTATTGAGAATGTAATAGCTGAGAAGGCTGTTGTCAAGGGTGATACTGTTACTGCTGTTGAGGCTGGCGGCGAGGTTCGTGCGCAGACTTATGAGGCAGACAAGTTCATTCTTGCTACTGGTGGCTTCTACAGCGGCGGTATCACTATGCGCGATTTTGGCGAATACAAGGAAATGGTATTTGGTCTGCCTGTTGAGGGTGACTGCGTTGAGGAGAGATGGGTCAATAAGCAGCTCTTCTCGGATAAAAAGCAGGCATTTGCAATGGCAGGTGTGAGAGTAGACAGCTCTCTCCGTGCTGTAGATGAGTCTGGCAATGTCGTTTTGAAGAATGTATATGTTGTCGGCCGCAACCTGAGTGGTTATGATTTCTGCTTTGAACATTCCGGCAATGGCGTAGCTTTGACTTCCGCGTACAAAGCTGCCAAGGCATAAGGGAAAGGGGTATTATATTATGGAGTTAGAAGAAAGAGCTAGAGATACGGCAGATAACTGTATTGCCTGCACATCCTGTATTGCAGCATGTCCAGTTACCAAGGCCAATCCTGAATATAAAGGGCCAAAGCTCGTCGGCCCTGCTCATAGCCGGATGCACTTTTCCGATCCAAGCGACTATGAGGACACTTTGATGCTGTGTTCCAACTGCAAGAACTGCGATATTACCTGTCCAAATGGTGTATCAGTTTCCACGCTGAACATGCTGGAGAGAGCAAAATATCTGCAGGAGCATCCAGAGGCTCACAGGCCTGAGGATGAGATGCTGAGCCACAGCTTCAAGATGGCAAACATGCTGAACAGCATTCCATTTGGCAAGCAGATTGCCAATTTGGGTATGACTATCGGTGAGGCTACCGGTATGATGGGAGTCATGGGCATTGCACCTGAACGCAAGACGCCTAGGTTTGCAGCAACTTATTTCCGTGATATGTTCAAGAACATCAAGCAGCCTGCTTCCGACAAGAAGGTTCTCTTCTTCCCGGGCTGTTACATTGATACCAATGATCCGGAGGTAGGTGTTGCCTTCGTACAGGTTATGAATGAGAATGGCTACGAAGTCCTCATGGACAATCGTTTCGTGTGCTGCGGTTCTCCGCTGGTGGTAGGCGGCTATATCGATGAAGCCCGCCAGCATGCTGATACCAATGTGGCTGTCATTCAGGAGTACGCAAGCAGAAACATTCCTGTTATTGCCTGCTGTACCTCCTGCTCATTGATGCTCAAGAATGAGTATACAGAGCTGTTTGCACAGTCTGAGATGAAGGAAGCTGCACAGAATGTATGGGATGCTTTTGAGTTCCTTGCCAAGCTGGATGCTG
This sequence comes from Anaerovibrio sp., assembly GCA_028691285.1. GTDB lineage: Bacteria > Bacillota > Negativicutes > Selenomonadales > Selenomonadaceae > Anaerovibrio. The sequence continues at coordinate 6,965 of JAQUZO010000082.1, forward strand.
AGGGCAAGCTGAAGAAGGTAGCTGCCAACAGCAGCCACAAGTTCATCTATCATGCACCATGCCATCTGAGAGCACAGGGTGTTGGCCTGCCGGCCTTCGATCTGCTCAAGAGTGCAGGTCTGAATATTGTCAATGCTGATGCAGGCTGCTGCGGTATGTCCGGCAGCTATGGCTTCCACAAGGACAATTATGAGACTTCCATGAAGGTAGGCAAGGATCTGTTTGATGCTATTAATTCGGACAATTATCATAAGGTTGTGTGCGATTGCGGTACCTGCAGGATGCAGATTGAGCACGGAACCGATACGAAATCCGTCCATCCGATACAGATTTTGGCAAAATGTTATAAAAAGTCTTAACATTTTTTCAAAAGTGTGTTATAATCAAAACCGTAGTAATGAAAGGGTATGAATCTCGTGGGGTTGTTGAAACATTATGTTTCCGAGGTTTGTGTCTTTCATATATAAGGGATAAGCTTTAGAGAGGGCTTTCCGAAGAGGTAATTATTTATTAATCTATTAAGAGGGGGATTTTCGAAATGGCAAAGAAGTATGTTATGGCGTTAGACGCAGGTACCACTTCCAACAGAGCGATCATCTTTGATGAGAACTCCAAGATTGTAGGCGTTGCACAGAAGGAGTTCACTCAGTAC
>JAQUZO010000006.1 GCA_028691285.1 Anaerovibrio sp.
CCCGTCTCCACCACCTTGAAATTGGGATTTGCCCAAAAGGGAGGATTTTCCCTGATATGCGCCTTCAGCATCTGCAGCAGGGGAGAATACCGGTCACTATCGTAGACAATATCCCCCTGGGCATCTGTAATCTTCAGGAATACGCCCGGCATCAGTCCAAAATCCAGCTGGGGTGAAGACTCCGCTTCCTGCTGCATGATATATCGTCTGCCTCCGGACATGCCGCCAAAAGCACCGTTGTGCTTTACCGCATCATGCCCCATGCCCCCATGCCCCTTTTTGCCCATATCAGCCTGCGGCGGCAGGGGCAGGCTCGCCGTAGCATCCTCCTCCACCGTCCCATAATGCGTCCCCAGCTGCTCTATGACATAGCGTATACTGAAGGACAGCTCCCGTTCCACCTGGTGATACTGGGTATAATAAAGCCCCACTGCCGTACAGGCAGTGGTCGCCAAAAGCAGCACTGCCATCAGCACCGCATAGACCAGCGTCAGCTTTACCGAGATTCTCAGGCTTTTAATCCTTGACACCATAGCCTACTCCCCGCATCGTATAGATGTATTTTTCACCGAATCTGTCATCCAGCTTCTGGCGCAGGTAACGGATATAGACATCTACCACATTGGTATCTCCCATATAATCATAGCCCCACACATTGGACAGTATCTGGTCCCTGGTCAGCACACGGCGTTTATTTCTCAGCAGATATTCCAAAAGGTCATATTCCTTTTTGGTCAGCTCCACCGCCTCATCTCCCACTCTGACCTCATGCCGGGCAGGATACATGACCAGATTTCTGACGCTGAGCTGTTCGCCCTGCAGGTCTTCTCCCCCGTCACCATTCGCTTCCCTGCGGCGCAGCGCCACACGCATGCGAGCCAGCAGCTCCGGCACGGCAAAAGGCTTGGTCAGATAATCATCTGCTCCGATGTCCAGCCCCTGCACCCTGTCAGCAATATCATCCCTGGCAGTCAGCATGATAATCGGCACCTGAGAAAGCTCCCGCACCTTCTGGCAGACAGTGAAGCCATCCATTTCAGGCAGCATGACATCAAGGAGCACTATGTCATAGTCCTCCTGCACAATCCGCTCATAAGCCCGCCTGCCGTTATCTTCAACAGAAATCAGCATGCCCTCATGCTCCAGCTCCATCTGCAGGAACCTGGCAATCCGCCGTTCATCCTCCACAATCAGCACTCTGTAATCTTTCATAGACAATCTCCCCTGTCCTGCCGTCGGCTGCTGCGATTATTTCTTGACATATTTTTTCCTGAACAGATTCAGAAAATGCGTGCAGCTGCTGGACAGGGTGCGGTTTTTCAGCCATGCCATGACAGTATGGGTGTGGATTTCCGCCTCGATGATATGCTTGAAAATCACCTTGTCCGAATTTACCATGCTGCGGGCAGACAAAGGTACCAGCGAAATGCCGATGCCCATCTGTGTCCACAGCATATTCTGAATCTGGCTGTCACTGACGCTCAGGATATTCGGCTCGAATTTCTGCTTCTGACAGTGCTCCAAAAAGCTGCTGTGCCAGCGCAGAGGCACCAGCAGGGGTTTATCCTCCAACTCATGGATATGGATGTATTCATCTGACTCACCGCAGCAGCACAAGTCCTTATGCATGGCAAGCACCAGCGGTTCGTCCGGCAGAACAATGGAATCATAGGTTGTACTGTCCACCTGGGTGCGGGTAATCGCCATCTCAATGATATGGCTGTCCAAAAGTTCCAGGATACGGGCACCGTCACTTTCCCAGATATTGAAATTCACCATGGGATAAATCCGATGGAAATCTGCCACCAGCTGAGGAATCAGCATCGCACCGGAGCTGGTAACAGTTCCCAGCTTAATCGTACCTGCCACCCCGGAACCAATATCCGTAATCTCTCTGAGGGTACCGTCCACCATGCCCAGAATATGCTTTACCCTGGAATACAAAAGCATGCCCGCATCCGTAAGGCGGATACGGCGGCTGCCCCGCTCAAAGAGCTGCACTCCCAGAGAGGTTTCCAGCTTCTTCATCTGACGGCTCAAGGCCGGCTGTGCTATACTGAGCCTGATGGCCGCATGGCTGATATTTCCTTCCTCAACAATGGCATAAAATGCCTGCATATCTTTTATTTCCATTTCTCAGAACCTCACAATTTACCTATAGGGTTGTTTTATATAAACTATACCTTTATTGTACTACTCACATCAAAAAACAGCAACAATATGTATAGCTGGCAGAGAATAATTTCCGAAGTATTGCGAATACTTCCCTCACTCACAGAACGCTTTTTACTCAGCAGGCAATACAGCGGACTTCCAGCTTTTTGCCGCAATAAAACAGAGACCGGGTTTTACCCCAGCCTCTGCTGAAAGCTTTTATTCTACTGTTACGGACTTGGCGAGGTTACGCGGCTTGTCCACATCGCAGCCACGGGTAATGGCAGCATAATATGCCAAAAGCTGCAGCGGCACGACTGTCAGCACCGGAATCAGCAGCTCGTCTGTCTCCGGAACCTTGATGACATGGTCAACATACTTCTCAAGCTCGTTGTCGCCCTCGGCAGCAATACCGATGACAACAGCGTCACGCGCCTTGACCTCCTTGATATTGCTGAGTGTCTTTTCATAGACATTCTTCTGGGTAGCCAATGCAATGACCGGCACACCCTCAATAATCAGTGCCAGTGTGCCATGCTTCAGCTCACCTGCGGCGTAGGCCTCAGCGTGGATATAGGAAATCTCCTTCAGCTTCAGCGCACCCTCCAGGGAAACATCATAATCCAGGGAACGGCCGATGTAGAATACATCCTCGTTGAAGCCATACTGCTTGGCAAATGTCTTGATTGGCTCAACATCCTCCAGCGTCTCGCTGACCTGTGCCGGAACCTTCTTCAGTGCCTCCAGCAGCTCACTGATGCGCTCCTGGGACTGTGTGCCGCGGATACCGGACATATACAAAGAAAGCATGAACATGATTATCAGCTGGGTTGTATAAGCCTTGGTGGAAGCTACGGCAATCTCCGGGCCGGCCCAGGTATAGATAACCTGATCCGCCTCACGGGCAATAGAGGAGCCAACCACATTGGTAATAGCCAGGGTCTTGGCTCCCTGGCGCTTGGACTCCTTCAGGGCAGCCAGCGTATCGCTGGTCTCACCGGACTGACTGAGCACGATGGTCAGGGTATCCTCGTCAATGATCGGGTCGCGATAGCGGAACTCCGACGCAATATCAATCTCTACCGGTACACGGGCGAGCTTCTCGATATAATACTTGCCCACAAGGCCAGCATTGTATGCAGTGCCGCAGGCAACAATGAAAATCTTCTTGATGGAATCAAGGAATTCTCTGTTCCAGTTCAGCTCATTCATGATGATGGATTTGCCGTCCTTGGAAAGACGCGGTGACACGGTATCACGGACAGCCTTTGGCTGCTCGTGGATTTCCTTGAGCATGAAGTGCTCATAGCCGCCCTTTTCTGCCGCTTCTGCATTCCAGTTCACCTCAAACACCTTCTTGGTGACCGGCTCGCCCTCACGGTTGGTAACCCAGACAGAATCCTTCTTTACCACAGCAAACTCACCGTCATTCAGGATATAGGTACGGCGTGTGCGGGCAATGATGGCCGGGATATCGGAAGCGATGAAGTTTTCTCCGTCACCCAGGCCGATAACCAGAGGATTGTCCTGCTTCGTGCAGATAATGCGGTCCGGATCCTTACGGGAAAGGAATACAAGCGCGTAGGATCCTTCAATGCGCCCCAATACCTCACGCACTGCGGCCTCAAAATCGCCGTTATATACCTCTTCCATGAGATGAGCAACCACCTCTGTATCAGTTTCGGACTGGAACTCATGCCCCTTGGCAATGAGCTCCTCCTTCAGAGAAAGATAATTCTCAATGATACCGTTATGCACGATAACGAAATCACCTGAGCAGTCCGTATGAGGATGGGCATTGCGGTCAGACGGACGGCCATGGGTCGCCCAGCGGGTATGACCGATGCCTACTGCACCCTGAGGCATGTCTCCCTCAATCTTGTCACGCAGGGAAGCCAGACGGCCAACACTCTTTTCCACACGGATATGGCTGCCGTCATAAACAGCGATACCAGCAGAGTCATAGCCTCTGTACTCCAGCTTGGAAAGCCCTTCCAAAAGGAACGGCGCAGCCTGATTTTTACCAATGTAACCAACGATTCCACACATAGTCTTTAGACCTCCATATAATGAGAAAGGCCCTGTTACCGCCTTGGACACTGCTTTGTCCCCCTTGTCACCAAGGGGCTTTGACAGCTTTTCACGACCGGCACAGCCGAGAGGCATCCGCTGAGTTTTCGACAACCTCTTCCTCGTCCTCTCACCTCATCCGGCGAGAGCATGCGCTGGGGAAATCACTTTCCCTTTCCCTCTGTCCGCAGAGAACAGGTACACCCTGCGGCCAGTGCAGACAACAAAGGAGCACCAGTGTGCTCCTCCGTCACTACATTGTCATATTATAAGTTATCTGCTTTAGATAGTCAAGCATTTCCCGCCCTCAGGCGTGCTTCAGAACCTCTTTGTAAAGCGGCGAATCTGCCGGTATGCCCGTGAAATGGCTGACAGCCTTTTCCATGCCGTGCTCCCTGATATAGCACTGGATTTCAACGGCCTCCTTGTCCTCTGCATAATCAAAATGCAGTGCCGCAGCAATGACCTTTGCCAATGCCGAAGCCACCTTTCCCTGAGCCAGCAGCTGCATAGCCGGGCCGGTCAGGCGGTCCTTCGCACCGAGCTTGCGTACAGGTCCGCGGGCGACACGGGTAACCTCATCAGAAATATGAGGATTGCGGAAGCGTTCCTCCGCCGTCTTGACATAATCGGCATGCACTCCGGAATCAAAGCCATATTTGCTGATGAGCAGGCTGCCCGTTTCCTCCCAGACACTGCGGGCAGCAGCAACAATCTCTTCATCCTGCATCGCCGTACAGATATCAGGGATGCCCTTCTGATAGGCCAGATAAGCAATAGAGGCATGTCCGGTATTGACCGTGAACAGCTTACGCTCAATATACGCCTGCAGATTGTCCACCCAGGAAAGGCCCTTGATTTCCGGCAGGCTGCCTTTGGCCTGTGTGCGGTCAGCATCCCACTCCGAGTATGCCTCCACCTGCACGAGCAGTTTTTCCTCATTGTGCTGCAGCGGCACGATACGGTCAACTGCCGCATCAGGGAAGCCGATGCACACCTCAGCCTTCGCCTTCACCTCATCGGTCAGATGCTCATAGACAAAGCCCTTCAGCACGGTGGAGCCTCCCACCATATTCTCACAGGCAATGATGTTGAGCGGCGTCTCATTCTTTGCCAGCCGGGCAATAAGGCCCTTGGCAATATTTTGGGCGATGAATTTCAGGATGTTGGGTCCGATAGCTGTAGTAATGATGTCTGCCTCTGCAATAGCCTCAATCAGTTCATCCAGATGCTCATTGCTGTTGATGGCGGAAACATCCGTCACAAGGACACGCTCCGGCTTGTCACCGACTATCTGGATATAATACTGGCCAAGCTCATTGAGATCATTGACGACCTCTGCATTGACATCAACGAATGTCACATGATAGCCCGACTGATGCAGCAGCTCTCCGATAAAACCGCGGCCGATATTGCCTGCACCGAAATGTATTGCCTTTTTCATGCTGTTACCTCCGTATACTGCACATGGTAAAATTTCTTAATCGTTGACACTCGTGAAGAGCTTGTAGAGAACCTCTGCATCCTTCGTCGTGTAAAGCTCCCTGAGCTGCTCATCATCATATTCATCAAGAGCAGTGGCAATATTGGCAAGAATGGCGAGGTGGTCACTATCCTTGCCGGCAATGCCGACAACCAGATGAGCTGTATCCTCCCCGAAGCTGATGCCCTCAGGATACTGGAGTACAACCAGGCCCGATTTCTTCACGGCAGCCTTGACGGCATTTTCACCATGAGGAATCGCAATACCCCTGCCAATGTAGGTCGTAATGTCCTTCTCCCGGGCAATCATCCCCTCAATGTATGCTTCGCTGACATACCCGCCGTCTGCCAGCAATCTGCCCGCACGGCGGATGGCGTCAAAGCGGTCCTCCGAAGCAAGTCCGAGCCTGATATTTTCCTTTCGCAGCACACCCTCACCGACCCGCTGCACACCGCCGACATCCTCTCCTGTAGCTGCAACACCGGACAGTCGGGCAGCAATGACAGCATAGACATCATTCTGCACAAAATCCTTTACAAAGAAATGCTCTGCCTGCGGCGAATCCTCAATGGCGCGCTCCTGGAGCTTTTCGTGGGATACAACGATCTGGGCATCCGACGGAATGTTGCCGATAGCACAGTTGGTTACTGAAATGTTCTTGTAGCCGTCCCGGCGCAGCTTCTTTCTCAGTGCTGCGGCGCCCAATGCACTGGAGCCCATACCAGCATCGCAGGCATAAACGATTGTCCTGATGTCGGCACCGGCAACCTGCTTTTCTTTCCGAGCCGCCAGCTGCCCCTTGCTTGCTGCCTTTTTGGCACTCATTTCTGCCTGTGCATCCTCAAGAGAATCCTCATCCTTGGCAGAAGCCTTTACGAATATGGAAGCAACCGCGCAGGAAACTACGGTAGATACGAGGAAATCTGCAATATTGGCAAAGAATGCGCCCTTCGGCGTCATGGCAAGCACCGCAATGATACTGCCCGGAGAGGACGGAGCGATAAGTCCGCCGCCCAGCAGGCTTACAGTGAATACACCGCTCATGCCGCCGGCAATTACTGCCAGCAGCAGGCTTGGCTTCATGAGAACATACGGGAAGTAAATCTCGTGGATACCGCCGAGTACATGGATGATGGCCGCACCAGGAGCAGAGCTCTTGGACATGCCCTTGCCGAATAACCAGTAAGCCAGCAGGATACCAAAGCCCGGCCCAGGGTTTGCCTCCAGCAGGAAGAAGATGGATTTGCCCATTTCCTCAGCCTGCTGAATGCCGAGAGGCGTAAGCACGCCGTGGTTCAGTGCATTGTTCAGGAAGAGAATCTTGGCAGGCTCGATGATGACAGAAGCCAGAGGCAAAAGTCCGACTGCCACGACTGCCTCAACACCGCTTCTCAGGACATTGTTGCCTGCGATAACGACCGGGCCTACCGCCGTAAAGGCCAGCAGTGCCAGAAGCGCACCGATGATACCGGCAGAAAAATTGTTGACAAGCATTTCAAAACCGGACGGAATGTGGTCCTCGATGAGCCCGTCGAATTTTTTGATCAGCCAGCCTCCCAGAGGTCCCATGATCATCGCGCCCAGGAACATTGGAATATCTGCACCGGCAATGATGCCGGCGGTAGCTATCGTACCAAGTACGCCGCCGCGATGGCCGTAAATCATCTCACCCCCGGTGAAGCCGATAAGCAGCGGAATGAGCCACTTTGCCATAGGCGCACCCGCCTGAGCCAATACCTCGTTCGGCATCCAGCCAGTTGGGATGAACAGCGCCGTAAGCAGGCCCCAGGCAATAAAGGCGCCGATATTCGGCATTACCATTGCGCTGAGGAAACGGCCGAATTTTTGCATAGTTTCTTTTGCTTCCATTTTTACCCCTCCATTAATTGTTGATACTTCTCTTGAAAAAATTCCCGAAAAATCTTTTCCAGCTCGTGATAGATGAGTTCCTGGTCCCCCTCATGCAGGAGCTCGATCAGCCCCCACCGCTCCAGGAGAATTGATGATATATAGCCGATGGTCTCCTTTTCCCGGGCAGATGCCCCGGACGGTGCTGCCATCACAATGACCGTGCGCGGCTTTTCATGACTGCTGTCATCATAGGCAAACTGCTCACCCGTATGGATGACTCCCAGCTGCAGCCGGGGCACATATTGGCTTTGGCAGTGCAGCAGCACGATGCCGTGCCCCCAGACCATCGTGCTGCCGCAGGCTTCCCGCTGGATAAGCGCTTCTGCTATCCCGGCGGCCTCCTCCGCATCACGCCCGACGATACTGCCAGTGCGGCGGCATATTTCCTTCATATTCCGAAAGGATTCAGCCTCGATAAAAAAGAAGGACTGCAGCAGCGTCAAAATAGAACGGCTGTAAACCTCCAGCCCGGCCAAGCCTTCCTTGAAGCCGGGCCGGGGCAGGTCCACCTGCTCTTTGTGCCGGCCCGCCTGCAAAATGCTCAGCCGGCGGTCAATGGCTTCCCGGTCCGACTCCCGCAGAAGCGGACTCACAACAACAGTTGGCAGACGATTCTCAGGTATTGGTACGGTTGAAATGATAAAATCTGCTGTTGTGCGGGAAAGATATGCCGCATCAAGCTGCATGGTCGAGGTTTGATCGACAATGCGAAGCTCCTCGTACTCCCGTCTCAGACGGCTGGCAAGCATTCTCGATGTCCCCATCCCCGTGGGACAGGCAACAATGACGCGGTATTCTGTTTTCTGCCCGCCCCCTCTGTCCTCCAGGGCAGCGCCCAGGTGCATGGCAATATAGGCTATCTCAGAGTCCGGCATGTCCGTCCCCAAAGTCTCCTCCAGGTCCCTGACTGCATAGCGGCTGATTTCCATCAGCTCCGGATACTGGGTTTTCATTTCCCCCAGCAGGGGATTGCGGATATTCATATCCATTTTCAGACGGCTGATAGAAGGCCCAAGGTGATTGACCAGGCCCACAAGCAGTCCGGAATTGCTCCGTATGCTTTTCCCGGAAGCCTCTTCGGCCCGCCGCATGATGCCCTTCGCCAGCTTGACAAGATGGAAATTGTCCATGACGGAGGCCGATGCATGGTCCTTGTCATAGCGGTTGCGGGCACCAAGCAGGTGCATGGTAATATATCCTACCTCATCCTCCGGCACACTGATCTGGAACCTCGCAGCAATGTTCCGTCCGAGAGCTTCCGCCGCCTGGAATTCCTTCCTGCTCCGCAGTCCTCTGAGAACCTCCCCGTCCATCGCAATGCGCTCATTCTTGCGGATGCGCTGCACTGCCAGAGAGAGGTGCGCCACAAGGCCGATGAAGGCGTTGTCCGAAAGCTGGCTGACCAGCTTCCCGTCCAGCTCCCGCACCAAATCCTCCAGGCTGTGCAGGATTTCTTCATCCACCAGCCCCAGCATGGAGCGGCAGATGTCCTGCCGGCTCCTGCGGGTGTTTTTGCTGTCTCCGGCTGCAAAATTCTCCTTCATCAGCCCCAGCAGGGCTTCTTCACCGATGTGCGTATATATGTAGTCCATGATGGCTTTGCGTATATGCTTTTCTTCTCCCTGCAGATACACGCCCAGCCCCGGCTTTCTGATCAGCCTCAGACGCTGCTGCCGGAACCACGGCTCCAGCTTGTCAAGGTCCTTGCTGACCGTTCCCTCAGAAACATTGAGCCTGGAGGCAAAGGCATAGAGCTTGACAGGCTCCTGCCTTGCCAGAAGCTGGCTGACGATTACGGAGTGCCGCTCCTCCGGCGAGTAGATGTGTTCTTCCTCGGTTTCCCGCAAAAAATTCCTCAGATTTTCCAGCTTGGCCGGACTGCCCTTGATACCAAGTCCGGAGCCAGTCTTTTTTTCCAGCTCCAGTCCGCACCCGGCAAGCACTCTTGACACCTCATCCAGCTCCCGCATCACCGTCTTGGCACTTACGCCGATTGCCTCAGCGATACAGCCGGTTGTGATGTACGCCTGCTCCTTCGCAAGCAGCGTCTGGATGATGTCCCTGGCTCTAGTATTCAATTTCACTTTTCCAGCCTCCTATGATCACTCAGAAGCCTTCCCTGCATCATGCGATGCTCTAACTTAAGTTGTTTCCATTATAAGATATAGCAGCCGGCAGTACAATCAAAAGACCTTTTGCTGCGTCCTAAAGGCTTGTGGACAAAAAGAAAGAGCTGCACTGCTGCAGCTCAAGAGTATTCATTCATTAAATTTTTTGGTGCTTTCCAGATTTGGATGTGCCTTGACATAATCAACAGGACGGCTCCAATCCACATGCACATCGGTATTTTCCCACAATCTGGTCAGTGCCAGCTTGAAGCTCTCTACATCTGCCAGAGGATTGACCGTGACAGAAGAAAAATCCCGCAGCGTTTCATGAGGCACACGGATTTCATGGGTGGAAGTCAAATATTTCTCCGCATCGGCCACTGCCTGCTCATCATCCAGACAAACCTTGACCGTACCCGCCTCTGCATCAAACTCCAGCCAGCCTATAGAATCACGGCAGCTCACTGCTACGCTGTATATTTTATCGTTCATTTTACTTTCTCCTTTGTGTATGCTTAAAAATTTCTTTTTCAATTATACCCTATGAGAATCTGTTTTGTCGAGATGCCCTCTCCGAACAGTCCGGACAGGAGCTTCAATTCAGCGTGGTGTCTGAAGTATAGACCGGGATTTTCTTGAAATAACGCCCGCCTGCCTCCATGATTTCCCTTGCCGCAGTCCTGTAGAAGCGGACCCTGCCAGCCTGCAGCGGCTCAGGCAGCTTCTCCGGCACCGCCAGGCACTCCACCCAGCGATAAGGCTTCTGCCTGCCCTCCTCGTCCTCCTCATAGTAGAGAGTATCCTCCGGCCTTGGTTCCTCGTCTCCCCGGCACGGCGCAAAATGCAGCTTTATCTGCTCCATGAACATCAGGCAGGTTTCCTCAGACATATCCAGGGTTCCCTCCCGGGTCTCATCAGCACCGTTGTACGCAGCGATGAAGATAGCCTTGCCGTAAATGATCTGCTCCTGCTCCGGTGCAGGAAAACGGCGGTTGGGCTTCATGTCCAGCACAGCCGCCAGATCATTGACCAGAATAAAGAGGGATATGCCCGGCTGGATTTCAAAAAACTCAACTGCGCCGTAATTTCCCTCCAAGGCATCCCGAATGGCTTCCTCATGAGCACCGTGCTCCGCCGGCAGACGAATGATGGCAGGCTCCTGCCCAGGCTCTGCCAAAATTGCCCGCATAAGCTGATTGTTTCCCATAAATCCCGTTTCCTCCTAAAAAAAATTAAATAATCGCGTTTGTCAAGACTTGTTATTTGTATAATATTGTGCTAGTATACTTATCAAAGAGGGACACCCTGGAATGTGCGTTATACCTTTCATCGTCTGGCCTACTCCTTTTATAAGGGAGCCTGATTATCGCACCGCGGCTGCTGGATCGCCCCGAGCGAAGAGCAAAAACGGCTGCTGAAGGCACCCACCTGCAACCGCAGGTTAGACTTGTTGGTCGACGGCATTTCGGATCCCGCTTACATGACGGAAGGTCATTCGTGACCTTCCGTTTTCTATTGCAGTTTTTTAGCTGTAACCCATATATTAAGCTATTATTCCTGACTCGTCAACAAAATGGCATGCTTCATCCGTGTCACATTGGAGGCAATATCATCCTCCGGGAAAAACGCCCGCACCGCCTGTATCTGTTCATCGTCCCCATCAGCAATGACAATCTCCACCCGGTCTCCCAGAATCCGCCACGCCTGATGCAGCACCAGGCGGATGTGCTCCGTATCACTGAGGATGATATATTTATTGGCAATATCGCTGTGCGCCGCATTGACGATTTCCTCCACAGAAGGTCCGGAGGGATCGCTGCCATCCAGGATGACAGTAGCTCCCGCCTCCTGCAGCCGCTGCCCCAGCTCCGGTGACGAGGCTACAGTCATCAGCGCCAGCGGCATCAGAAAGCTCTGCTGCACCATGGCCATCGCATGAGGCTCTGCCATGATATTGATATGTATCTCGCCTATATGCCCCCAGCCCACGGCCCGTTCCAGTACCTTGCCGGGATGCTCGGAATGGAGATGGATGAAGATATTTTTGAATCGCCTCTCCACTACAACAAAATTACCGATTTCCGCAAGCTCACGCTCCAGCAGCTCTACCGACAGCTTGGGATTCGCTACCATGAAGGTAATGCAGTAGGGACGCACCAGATCCTCCACCGGACTGATCAGCTTTTCCCTGCGGTTAATCCCCAGCCTGTTGGAAAACGGCAGCACCGGGGATACAAATTCACCGATGATTCCCTTGAGACATCCGTTGAGAAAAACCTGCATGATCATCTCGCCGGAATCCACCTTCTCCGAAAAGGATTCCTCTCCTGCCCGGATAGCAGCCCTGAGAATATCCGTAATGGGCAGCCCCGCCTTTACCGCGTGATAGGCTCCCTTGGCCATGATTTTGGAAGCAACGATAATCGGCCGGTCCTTCTGCTCCGGCACAGCCTTTTGGGCATACAGTATACCGTACTGAAACGCCTTGCCGAATTCCTGGGAGCTGGCACTGAACCTGCCTACCAGTCCCTTGGCAAGCCCCCGCAGGATCTGGGACAAAATCACGCCGGCATTGCCCCTGGCTCCCAGCACCGCCGCATCGGCAATCCGCCTGGCAAGCCCCCCGATGCTTTCATTGATGGTCTCTGACAGCGGCAGGACCGCCGCTCCCATCGTGCGCAGCACATCTGTCCCCGGCATGCCGCAGTAAAAAAATTTACCGCTCTTTTTGACTTTGTTTATCCGGTCATATTCCAATATAAATTCACTGTAGGCACCGATGATCATGCGCTTATAATCAGCACCTGTTATTACTTCATTATCCTGACCCATATCAATCTCCTATAGAAAGGTATTTTTCCTTTAAAAGCTAATGAAAATTGTATATAATGTATGTATTCGCTAACTTCTCTCATTAACCTCTTTTTGAGGCAAAAACTAAGGAGATTTTTATGGAAAATACAACTTTAACAGCTGAATCTGCTGCAAATATTGAAAATACACCCAAACGGAAATACACACGCCGGGCTGCAGGCAAAACCACAAAAAAGACCAGCCGCAGCACCAGGAGCACCCGGACAGCCGCTGCTCCCAAGACCAGGCACGAAAAAATCTTCGCTCTGGACATAGGCACCCGCAGTGTCATCGGCATTGTGGCAGAAAATACGCCTGACGGTCTGAAGATAATCGCTACGGAACGGCAGGAGCATAAGACCCGGGCCATGGAGGACGGACAGATACACGATGTGCCTCAGGTAGCTGCCGTCATCGACAATGTAAAAAAAGCGCTCGTCAAGCGTACCGGTCCTTTGAAAAACGCTGCTGTAGCAGCTGCTGGACGCGCCCTTTATACCATGACCGCAACCGCAGACATGGAATTCAGCGGCATCATCACCGCCGAGCAGGAGCGTTCCCTGGATTTTGCCGGTGTACAGGCTGCCCAGGCGCAGCTTGCAGTCTCCGGCACAGTAGACGATCTGGCCAATTATTACTGCGTCGGCTACAGCACCATCAAATACGAGCTGGACGGCACTCAGCTCAAGACGCTGGTCGGTCAGCGGGGACGCGTTGCCGCAGCCACTGTCATTGCCACCTTCCTGCCCCGTCAGGTCATTGACTCCATGCACTCCGCCCTGCAAAGCGTCAAGCTGGATATGCAGGCGCTGACCCTGGAGCCGATTGCTGCCATCAATGTGCTGATTCCTCCGACCATGCGCCATCTGAACCTGGTGCTGGTAGATATCGGCGCAGGCACCTCTGATGTGGCCATTACCAAGAACGGCTCTGTCATCGCTTATGGCATGGTTCCCCAGGCCGGCGACGAAATCACGGATGCCCTTTCCCAGCAGTTTTTGCTGGACTTCAATGTGGCGGAGAAGCTCAAACGGGAGGTTGCCAACGGACAGCAGGTCAAATTTACCGACATCATGGGCCTGGAATACGACCTGGCACCGGAAAAGGTTCTGGACCCGATTATGCCCAATATCAGAAGACTGGCAGAAGCCATCGCCAAACAGATTCTGGAGCTGAACGGCGGCGATGTGCCGCAGGCAGTCATTCTGGTCGGCGGCGGTGCCCTGACGCCTAATCTGAGCAAATTTGTCGCCGAAATCATGGATTTGCCGGCAGGCAGAGTAGCTGTACGGCATCCTGAGCAGATAGACGGCATTCCGGAGATCCCCGAGGAGCTGAAGCTGCCGGATGCTGTTACCCCATTGGGCATACTGAAAATAGCATCCCTGAACACCCTGCATTTTCTCAGAGTTTATGTCAACGATGAGGAATACAGCCTTTTCAATTTCCGCGACCTGACCGTTTCTGACGCTTTGCTGAACGCAGGCATCATGCTCAAAAAGCTCAACGGCCGTCCCGGTCTGGGCACCATGCTGAAGGTGAACGGCGAAAATAAATTCATTCCCGGCACCATGGGCACCATGGCAGAGCTGAGCATCGACGATGCTCCTGCCGCCCTTGACACGCCGATTCGTGACGGCAGCCGCATCCGGGTGATCCCTGGCAAAAACGGCAAGGTGCCGGAAATCACCATCGAGGACATCCTGGAAATCCCTCCTGCCTATACGGTATTCATCAACGGCGAGGAAACTGCTGTTGCCGCCCAGTTCACCATCAACGGGGAAACTGCCCAGACCGGGCAGCTGCTCCACGACGGCGACGAGATTGTCAGCCTGGAGGTACGCAGCCTGGGCGAGGTGCTCAACAGTGCCGGTTTTCCTCCGCTGGGCAAGAAAATAAAATATACCCTGAACGAAAAGGATTCACAATATACCATTTCGCCTAAAATACTTCTGAATGACAACCCCGCCAGCCTGTCCGCAGAGGTGCATCAGCAGGACTATATCGATTATATCGCACCGGAACTGCCAAAGCTGGGCGAGGTTCTGAATGTTTCCGAGCTTGATGCCTCGCTGGTAATCTACTATGAGGGGCAGGAGCACAAGATACCTTCCGCCACCGTCACACTGGAGGTCAACGGACATCCTGCCAGTACCAATACCCTGATTGAGGAGGGAAGCCAGGTTCGCTTCATGAAATCCCTGCGGGCAGCAACCACTGTCAGCGATGCCCTGCTGGCAGTAGGCTTTCAGCCCCCTGCCGCTCAAAGCAGAGTCACCTTCACCATTCTGGTGAACAAGCAGGCGGTCAATTTTACCGACCCTATCAAAAATGGTGATGAGCTGGCTGTCATCATCAGCGAACCTGACAGCAGCAGAGACACCGAAACGCCTGCCGCCGCTTCCATGACACCGGCAGCAATATCTGATTCCATCCGCCTGGCGGACAAAATCAACAGTATTCCGGGGCTGAATGAAGCTCTGCAGAAAAATAAATAATCCCGGATAATGCGCCAAAAGGGTGCAGCGGTTGAAACAACTCAAACCACTGCACCCTTTTAGCTTGCTCTAATAAAGGCTGCCGCAGAGAAACAATTCTTTGCGGCAGCCTTTGCCCTGTTTACCTATTGTATTTTTCTGCCAGCCCCTTCAGCCACTGAGCCTTTTCTTTGGTCAGCATTCCCGGCAGCAGACGCCAGGACCAGTTGCCGTCAGGCGTCCCCGGCAGATTCATGCGATGGCTGCCGTCCAGCCCCAAAACATCCTGCACGGCGATGATTGCCATGCGGGCCTCCGAAGCATAAGCGTGCTCAATCAGCCTGTTCGCCAGCTCCGGTGCTGCAGCGCCCGGCACTCCCAGCATATCTGCAATGGCCTCAGACTCGGCACGGTAGGAATTTTCCTGCAGCCAGCCTACCAGCGTATTGTTGTCATGGGTACTTGTATAAACAATGCAGTCCTCCGGCTCAACAAAGTTGATCCGCTCGTTCTCGTTGAAATGCAGCTCAAACTGCAGCACCTTCATGCCGGGGAACTGGCACTCCTGGCGCAGCAGTTCCACCTCATCGGTAATCATGCCCAAATCCTCTGCCACCATCGGCACATCACCGATTGCCTTTTTCACCAAATCAAAGAACGGCTTGCCCGGGCCAGGGCGCCAGGTACCGTCAACGGCAGTCTTGGCATCGCCATCCACTTCCCAAAAAGCCTCAAAACCTCTGAAATGATCCATGCGCACCATATCCACCTGCTGCAGGATGTTCTTGAAGCGGTGAATCCACCAGTCATAGCCGGTGCGCCGCATGACCTCCCAGTTGTACTGAGGATTGCCCCAGAGCTGCCCGTCCTTGCAGAAATAATCCGGCGGCACGCCTGCCACCTTGTACGGCCTGCCGTTCTGATCCAGCTTGAAAAGCTGCTGATGTGCCCAGGCATCGGCACTGTCCTGCGCCACAAAAATCGGCATATCCCCCAGAATCCTGACACCCTTGTCATTGGCATATTGCTTCAGCTTCTGCCACTGTCGGCTGAAGATATACTGCTCGAACATCACCTCTCCTATTTCATAGGAAAGCTCCTCCTCCATGGCAGCCAAAGCAACCTCGTCACGGCGGACAAACTCAGGCTCCCATTCGTTCCAGGATTTACCCTGA
Source organism: Anaerovibrio sp. (assembly GCA_028691285.1). GTDB lineage: Bacteria > Bacillota > Negativicutes > Selenomonadales > Selenomonadaceae > Anaerovibrio. The sequence continues at coordinate 16,232 of JAQUZO010000006.1, forward strand.
TGCCAGTCCTTCAGGGCCTGAAACAGAGCATAGTCCCGCAGCCAATAGCGCTTTTTCGTAACAAAGCGCTGGAAATCCTCCTTCTGCTCCGGCGTACAGCTGCTGAAGAAATTGATATATGCCTTGAACATCAAGGATGGCTTGAGCATCTGCGCCCAGGCATAATCAACCTTGCCTGTGCCTGCAATGGAGGCGTCCTTCAGGTCATCGCCCGTCAAAAGTCCCTCCTCCGCCAGGCTCTCCAGGGAAATCAGCAGCGGATTGCCAGCAAAAGCAGACGGGGAAGCATACGGAGAATTACCTGCTCCCACCGGATTCAGCGGCAAAATCTGCCAGATCTTCTGTCCGGACTCAGCCAGGAAATCCACAAAGGCATAAGCTGCCGGACCCAAATCGCCGATGCCAAAGGCAGACGGCAAAGAGGTCGGATGCAGCAGGATGCCGCACTCACGCTCCGCCTTGCTGACCGCTGCAGCAGACGGTATATGCTGGTAGACCAGACCTGTATATGGCGGTATATTGACATCCATGCGTCCCCGCAGGATTTTAATATCCGGACGGCCACCCAGAGCATCTGCCATCACACCGGCAGCCAGATCGCGCACATCCAGAGAAACCTGGCGCGCCTCCCGGCTGCGGTTCATCAGAACTATGAATACCTCATTGTCCGCCTTGGCGCCAAAGACATCCTTTTCCTCATCAATGACACGGGCATAGCCAAAAACATCTCCCTTGGCATAAACACTGAGAATTTTGCCGGTCTGCAGCGCCGTGTGCTGGTTTCTGAGGTGAATAAGCCTGCGCGTCCACTGCCGCAGCTCCCTGTCCCCGTTCTCCCAGTCGTAGGTGCCGCGGCTGTAAGGGTCGCGGTAGCCCTGCAGCGCAATTTCATCTCCGTAATAAACACTCGGCACTCCCGGAAAGGTCATCTGCCAAAGCACTGCCAGCTTGGTGCGCAGCAGGCCCTTATGCAGCCGTTCCCCGTCCAGCTTATAGGCTGCCTGCCGGATTGCCGGCACGCCCTCCGGGCTCGGCGCTTCGCCCAGAAGAGTCAGGATACGCTCCCGGTCATGGCTGCCAATCAGATTCATCATCGCATAAAAATTATGCTTCGGATAGTTCTCCCACAGGCTGCGCAGCCGCCTGCTGACCTGTACAGCGTCCGCACTCCCCAGCAGAAAATCCAGCACTGCCTGGCGGAAAGGATAATTCATCGCAGAATCCAGTTCCTGACCGCAGAGATATTCCCGGGACACGCCGTAAGCACTCTTGTTGGAAGCATCCTCCCAGACCTCGCCCAGCATGACCGCATCCTCATCCACCTTCTTCAGTTCCCTGTAAAAGCCCTGAGTGAATTTTTCCGGCAGCTCATCCACTACATCCAGACGCCAGCCGCTGATGCCCTGCTTCATCCAGTATTTCAGCACACTGTCCTCATTGGTTATGATAAATTTCATATAGGAGGAATTTTCCTCCTTGACATTCGGCAGCGTATTGAAGCCCCACCAGCTCTCATAGCTGTCAGGGTACTCATGGAAGGAATACCAATCATAATACGGCGATTCCTTGCTCTGATAGGCCCCCTTGGTCTTGTAGGTGCCATATTTATTGAAATAACGGCTGTCCGCACCGGTATGGCTGAAAACACCGTCCAGAATAATGCGGATACCCAGTGCCCGAGCCTCTGCGCACAGCTCCTTCAGCTCCTCGTTGGTGCCTAAAATCGGGTCAACCTTGTGATAGTCACCGGTATCATAACGATGATTGCTGGCCGACTCAAAAATCGGGTTCAGATAAATGACGGAAATGCCCAAATCCTGCAGATAGGGCAGCTTCTCCCTGATGCCTGCCAGATTGCCGCCAAAAAAATCATAGGCAACTATTTCCCTGGTATCCACATCCTTGTAGTAAAATGGCTTATCCTGCCAGCCGGCATGGTAGACTGCACCCTTCTTTTCCACCAGCCTGTCGCCCTTGCGGCAAAACCGGTCCGGAAAAATCTGATACATCACAGAATGCTTGAACCAGTCCGGAGTTTTTGCCCCCTTGTTGAAAACCGTAATCTGATAGGACTGTGCCGGAGGCTGGTCACTCAGCAACCCCTTGCCGCCCAAGCGCTCACTGTTGTTGCCGTAATACCAGACACGCCCATTCAGCGTAACAACAAAATAGTACCAGAGCAGGCAGCCTTTTTCCGGCATGGTTATTTCCGCAGAATAATACATTTCTCCGCTCACAGGATCCTCCGGCTCTAAAATATAGACCAGCTCTCCCATTCTCTCACGCCAGAAACGCACCTTGACCTGCATATCCACCTGTTTGCCTGCAAAATCCGCCAGCTCCAGCTTGAGCCGCAGCCGCACCCTGCTCAACGCCTCAGCTGCTCCAACGGGCCTGCGGTAAAACTTGTTCTGTGAATCATGCTCAACGCTTTTTAATTGCGGCATCAAATCTCTCCCTACATTTATATCGGCTGCCTGCAAGGCTGCCTTACGAAAAAACGGCGGGTGGAGCTTACAGGCCCCTACCCCGCCGAATTCTATTAATTTACGCTGTCACCCGGTCAGACTATACTTCCTGCTCCGGCTTTTCAGGCTCTGCCGCCTGCTCCGCCCCGGCGGACAGGCGCTCATACAATGCCAGATATTCACCGGCAGACTTCCGCCAGCTGAAATCACTGGCAATCGCATTCCGCACCACCTGCTGCCAGATATTGGAATCGCTGTAATCAGCCAGAGCTGTCTTGATGGTATACAGCATATCATGGGCATTGATATGCTCAAAGCTGTAGCCGTTGCCTTCCCCGGTGTACTTGTTGAAGGATACCACTGTATCCTTCAGGCCGCCCGTAGCACGCACTACCGGCACCGTGCCGTAGCGCAGCGCTATCAGCTGTCCCAGTCCGCACGGCTCATACTCAGACGGCATCAAGAACAGATCCGCTCCAGCGTAGATGCGCTGAGCCAGCTCATTGGAAAACCTGATATTGGCAGATACCTTCTGCGGCATGCGCCACTGCAGGCCCCTGAACCAATCCTCATACAGCTTGTCACCGGTACCCAGCAGCACAAACTGGCAATCCTCAGCCTGTAAGAGCTCATCCATGATGCGGACAATCAAATCCAGCCCCTTGGCTGCAACCAGACGGGAAACCAGGCCAATCATCGGTGTATTGCGATTGACAGGCAGGCCGAGCTGCTCCTGCAGCTTTTCCTTATTATCGTTCTTCATGGCAATAGTATCCGGTCCATAATTCACGAAAATATTCTTATCTGTCTGAGGATTGTAGACATCATAGTCAATACCGTTGACAATACCGGCAATATCCTCGCCTCTGGTACGCAGCAGGCCATCCAGCTGCTCCCCAAAGTACGGATACTGAATCTCCTGAGCATAGGTACGGCTGACAGTGCTTACCACATCAGCATATACAATGCCGCCCTTCATGAAATTGACTGCATCATTGAATTCCAGATCCCCGTTGTTGAAATACTTCCAATCCAGTCCCAGCACATCTGCCATTACATTCTTGTCAAAAATACCCTGATACTTCAAGTTGTGAATGGAAAATACCGTTCTGATACCAGCATAACGCTCGTCCTCCTGATGCTCCAGCTTCAGAAGTACATTGACCAGAGCCGCATGCCAGTCATTGGAATTGATGACATCCGGGAAAAAGTCCAGCAGCGGCAGAAGGTTCAGCACAGCTCTGGAGAAAAAGGAAAAGCGCTCGGCGTCATCGCCGTAGCCGTACAGCCCGTCACGCTTGAAATAATCCTCATTATCCACAAAGTAATAGGTGACCCCATCCTGCTTGAGCATATCCACACCAGCATATTTATGCCGCCAGGCAACCGGTACGAATATATGACCTACATGTGTCATTTGAGCCTTATACTGCTCTGCTATTCTGCTGTACTTCGGCAAAATAACCCTGGCATCAACCCCCAGCTTTGCCAGTTCCTTCGGCAAAGATCCGGCTACATCAGCCAGACCTCCTGTCTTAATAAAAGGCACCGCCTCGGAAGCTACATATAATACTTTCATAACAACCCTTCTTTCTAACGCCCTCGCATATATACCCTTTACTGCATAACAGCCTGTTCCTCCTGCTTTTTCTTAGGCTGACGGCTGCGGCGCTTTGGCTTTGCCGGCTCAGCAGCAGCGCCCTCAGCAGTCTTTGTTTTTGGTGCAGCAGTCTTTTTCGATGCCGCCGGCTTCTTCACTGCTGTTTTCTTAGCCGCCGTCTTTTTCTCGCCTGCCGTCTTTTTGACAGCTGGTTTCTCAGCAGCTGCAGCTTTTTTCACTGCCGGCTTTTTTGCAGCAGTTTTTCCTGCCTTTTTGGCCGTGCCTGCAGCCTCAGTCTTCTTGCTGCTCCGACGCACCGGCTTTGGGCCTTCTGCCTGCTCAGCAGCTTGTCCTGCCTGCTCCGCCAACGGTTCAGCTTTTAGGGGATACTCCTTTTTAAGCTGCAGATATACGGTGGCCAGCGGCGGAATCGTAAACTGCACAGACTGCGGCCGGTTATTCCACGGAACAGGCTGTGATGGAATATCATTTTCATTGAGCACATTGGAGCCGCCAAACTCCGCTGCATCACTGTTGAATACCTCTTCATAGATACCTGCCTGCGGCACGCCCAGACGCACCCCCTGGTGCACAGCCGGCGTAAAGTTGCAGGCCACAATGACAAAATCTCCATTGTCGGCACGACGAACGAAGGAAATGATGCTGTCCTCTGCATTGTCGCAGTCCAGCCACTCAAAGCCGCCCCAATCAAAATCAATCTGCCAGAATTCCTTATGCTCCACATAGAAATGGTTGAGCTGCTTGGAGTATTCCAGCATCTTGGTATGCATCTCATATTTCTCCGGCAAGTGCCAATCCAGACTGGAATCCCACTTCCACTCAATGAACTGGCCGAACTCTCCGCCCTGGAACAGCAGTTTTTTGCCCGGATGAGCCATCCAGTAACCGAAAAAGCCGCGCAGCCCAGCAAATTTCTGCCAGTAATCTCCCGGCATCTTGTTGATCAGTGAGCATTTGCCATGCACCACCTCATCATGGGACAAAGGCAGCACAAAATTCTCGCTGAAGGCATACATCATGGAGAAGGTAATCTTGTCATGGTGCCATTTGCGGTAAATCGGATCCAGGCTGCAATATCTGAGGATATCGTTCATCCAGCCCATGTTCCACTTGTAGTTGAAGCCCATGCCGCCAATATAGACCGGCTTGGAGATATTGGGCCAGGAGGTGGACTCCTCGGCAATCATCAGAGCCTGAGGATATTCCTTGAACACAGTCTCATTCAGCTTGTGCAGGAAATCTATTGCCTCCAGATTGCCGTTGCCGCCGTGCTTGTTAGGCTGCCACTCACCGCTTTGGCGTCCATAATCCAGGTACAGCATATTGGCAACAGCGTCAATGCGCAGTCCGTCAATATGGTACTGGTCCATCCAGAAAACTGCATTGGAAATCAAGAAGCTCTGCACTTCAGTGCGCCCATAGTCAAAATTGGTAGTACCCCAGCCAGCATTGTCCGCCCGCTGAGGATTATCCGATTCATACAGATTGCGGCCGTCAAAATCCCGCAGCCCGTGGTCATCCTTGCAGAAATGTCCCGGTACCCAGTCCATAATCACACCGATACCGGCCTGATGCGCCTGGTCAATCAGGTAACGCAGGTCATCAGGCGTGCCGAAACGACTGGTAGCCGCATAATAGCCGGTGGCCTGATAGCCCCAGGAGCCGTCGAAGGGATGCTCACACAAAGGCATCAGCTCAAGGTGAGTATAGTTCATCTCTCTTACATAATTTATCAGCTGGTCAGCCAAATCCCGATAGGTCAGGAACTCTCCCTCCGGGGTGCGCCGCCAGGAACCAAGGTGCACCTCATAGGTCAGCATAGGCTGCCCATAGGACTGGGTCCGCTGCTGACGCTCCTGCCACTGGGCATCCTGCCACTGATAGCGGTTCATGTCAAATACTCTGGAAGCAGTGGCTGGGGCAACCTCGCAGTAATAGCCATAAGGATCCGCCTTCATGATATGAGGCCCGCCATGCTGCGGAAGGATGGCATATTTATATACATCGCCCTCCTTCACTCCGGGAATAAAAATTTTCCAGATCTCCCCATCGTCAATCCTGGACATCTCATTGACCCTGGTATCCCAGTTGTTGAACTCACCGACAACACTTACTGCCTTGGCATTGGGAGCCCATACGGCAAAGCGCACGCCCTGTGCGTCATTTTCCTCGGTCAGATGTGCTCCCAGCATTTCGTATGCCCTGCAGTTTGTTCCCTGATGGAACAGGAAGGTATCATATTCTGTAAGCTGCGACAAATTCATCTGCTCATCCCCTCTCGCCAATCTACTTAATATCTACCGGACGAATGTGCCAAATATCCTCTGCGTACTGTGCAATAGTGCGGTCAGATGAGAAAATACCGGAATTTGCAATGTTGACAGCGCAGGAGCGCAGCCATGCATTGTGGTCCTGATAGCGGCGGACGATTTCCTCATGGGCCTCGATGTACGCATTGAAGTCCTTCATGATGAAGAACTCATCATTGCTGTTGACCAGATAGTCAAACAGGCTCTGGAAGTTGCCGTAGGTACCGTCAGTCATCTGGTTCATCACCCTGCGCACATTGGCATTGGTATTGTACTCATCCCAGGCACTGTAGCCGCCATGCTCATACAGGTTGATGACCTCCTCGGAGCGCATGCCGAAAATAACGCAGTTGTCATCCCCAACCTGCTCGTGAATCTCCACATTGGCACCATCCATAGTGCCCAGGGTAACCGCACCGTTCATCATGAACTTCATGTTGCCGGTGCCGGAAGCCTCCTTGGAGGCAGTGGATATCTGCTCGCTGACATCCGCAGCAGGGTATACCATCTCACCCAGAGAAACTCCGAAATTCTCCAGGAAAACTACCTTTATCTTGCCGTCAATGCTCGGGTCTGTATTGATTTTATTGGCAACCGCCAAAATCAGGCTGATGGTTTCCTTGGCAATAAAGTAGCCAGGAGCCGCCTTGCCGCCGAAGAAATACACCACAGGTACAGGCATGTCATAATTAGGGTCATTCTTCAGGCGGTCATACTGATACATGATATGCATGATATTCATGAGCTGACGCTTGTAGGAATGGATGCGCTTTACCTGCACATCAAAGATGGAATCAATCTTGATGCGCACCTTGTTGTGTGACCATACATACTGGGAAAGAGCACGCTTCCTGGCACGCTTTACCTTGTCCAGCAGCTTGAGGAAGGCTGCATCGTCAACATACTGATTCAGCTGCTTCATCATGCCGGGATTGCCTCTCCACTGACGGGTCAGCTTATCATCTATTACATGCGCCAGGGCATTGTTGGCACTTATCAGCCAGCGGCGATGGGTAATGCCGTTGGTCTTATTGTTGAATTTCTCAGGATAGTACTTATAGAAATACTTCATGGTGCTTTCCTTGAGGATATTGCTGTGCAGCCTTGCCACGCCGTTGACGCTGAAGGAACCTACAACCGCCAGACGGGCCGTATGCACCTGCCCATCCTGCAGGATAGACAGCTCCTTCACCAGCTCATCATCGCCAGGGAACCTGCTGCGCACCTCATAGAGGAAGCGTCTGTTGATTTCATCGATGATCATATCAATACGCGGCAGCAGAGACTTGAAGAGCTTGCGGTCCCACTTTTCCAGAGCCTCCGGCAGAATGGTGTGGTTGGTATAGGCCACGGTATGTCTGGTAATCTCCCAGGCAGCCTCCCACTCCATGCCGTAATCATCAAGAAAGACGCGCATCAGCTCGGCAACTGCCACTGCCGGATGGGTGTCATTGATATGGATGCATACCTTGTCTGCAAAGGCGGACAGGTCATCATGGCTGTGCAGATAATGGCGGACAATGCTCTGGACACCCGCCGAAACAAAGAAGTATTCCTGCACCAGGCGCAGGCGCTTGCCCTCCGTGGTGCTGTCATTAGGATACAGGATTTCCGTAATCTTGTTTACCTGGTTGCGGTATTCCTGACGCGCCTTGATTTCATCATTGGTCAGCGTCGCATAATCCGAAAAATCCTGCGTAGCTTCCGCATTCCACAGGCGCAGGGTATTGACAGTACGGTTCTTGTAGCCAATGACCGGCACATCATACGGTACAGCCATTACCTCGGTATAGCCCTCATGCACCGCACTGGCAGAACCATCGTCATTGATGCGCATATAAGCCTCGCCGTCAAAACGGACCTTGACAGACTTATTTGGCTTGCGGAACTCCCAGGCAAAGCCGTTTTTCAGCCAGTTGTCAGGAATCTCCACCTGCTGTCCATTGACCACCTTCTGCTCAAAAAGACCATACTGATACCGGATGCCGCAGCCGTGAGCCGGCAGGGCCAAGGACGCCATCGAATCCAGGAAGCAGGCTGCCAAACGGCCCAGACCGCCATTGCCCAACCCGGCATCAGACTCCTCCTTGTACAGATCATGGATATCCAGATCAAGCTCCGTCAGCATTGCCTTGAGGGCATTCTTCAAATCCAGATTGATCAGGTTCGTATTCAGCAGGCGTCCCATCAGGAACTCAATAGAAAAATAATAAACCTGCTTTTCGTCCCGCTCCTGGTACTGCTTATTGGTTTTGATCCAATTCTCCGAGGTATACTGCTTGACAACCTGGGCCAGCGTCTCATAAAGCTCATGCGGCGTCAAATCGGACAGCTCACGACCATAGTTGATCTGCGCTGTAACGATGAAGCGCTGCTTGAGCTCCTCCTTCATAGTATCAATATCTCTCTCAATTACTGACATAATTCCAACTCCTATCTCCCTGCCGAAAGCCCTGTGCCCCGCCTGACGGCAGAACACAGCCGAACCCTCTGACCGCGGTAGAAACAAAATATAATAAAAAATGATATAAATAAAATAAATGATACCGCTTGTATTATAACATATTTTTTTATTTTGTCCATTATCCCCGGGTACTCAAGGCGAAAGCCGCTCCAAAAGCACGGAATAACGGCTCTCCATGCCTCGGCAGCGGCTTCCTTGCTGTCAACAATTAAATTGTAGTGCCCTTGGCTATAATCAGCGGATAGTTCTCCGCACCCTTCAGCCACTGGTCCTGAGTAACCTTGACATTCTTATCGCAGATAACATTGCGGAGCATGGCATTGTCCTCGATGACAGTGCGTTCCATAATGATGCTGTCCTTGATCTTGACGCCCTCTCCTATCTTGACATCCCGGAAAAGGATGCTGTTCTCCACCTCGCCGCGGATTTCACAGCCGTTGGCAACCAGGCAGTTCACCACCCTTGCCGTGTCCTTGTACTGAACAGGAGCCGCATCCTTGGTCTTGGTATGGATGAGGTTATCTCCCATGAAGATTTCCGCCCAGATATCAGGATTCAGCACATCCTTGTTGGCGTTGAAATATGCCATGGTGGAATTGATTCTCGCCACATAGCCCTTGTGCTCATAAGCAAAAATACTGTACTCGTCCATGTGGCGGATAATGCCGTCCATCAGGAAATCGGAACCGCCCCGCTCAAAGCTGGTGGTAATGACCTTGACAAAGGTATCCTTGGACATCAGGTACACGCCCAGGAAATCATTCGCTCCCTTGGTTGCAGTCATGGACTTGGCTATATCGGTCACTCTGCCGTTGTCTGTCACCTTCATGACAGCAGCGCTGCCCGGAATATCATCCTTGGCACGGGAATAAACCATCGTGATGTCAGTGCCCGTATTCTGGTGGAACAACAGCACAGACCGGAAGTCCAGATTATAGATGCTGTCTGCCTGAGCTACGATGATATAATCAGCTGCAGTGTGCTGGATATAATCCAGATTGCAGTAAAGCCCCTGCAGATCACCTGACACAATCTGCCCATCATAGGGGTCAGTCGGCAGGTAGGAAAGTCCGCCTCTGTGACGGGCCAAATCCCAATCCTTACCTGAACGCAGGTGGTCAAAAATCGATCTGGCATTGGCCGACAGCAGCACACCTACATTGCCCACGCCGGAATTTACCATATTGGAAACAGCAAAATCAATTACACGATACCGCCCTGCAATAGGCAGGGAAGCCACCGGACGGTGCTCACACAGCTCCTTCAGCATGGAGTTGGCACCATCCAACTTTATAATACCCATCATATTACTCAAAACGATCACTCCGTTCTTTTTTAGTGGTCATCAGCCTTCAGCTCACCTGCTGCCCTTCATCCTGTGCCTCTACTACCTCACCCTCGGGAACGACAGCAATCGCACCGTCATCGCCTGTAATAACAGCACCGGCAGAAATCACACAGTTCTGGGCTACAATAGCATGGTCGACAACAGCATTTTCCTCGATTTTGGTAAATGGCATGATGACGGAGTTTGTTACCTTCGCTCCCTTGCCGATCTTTACCCCGGAGAACAGAACAGAGTGATCAACCTCACCCAAAATCTGTGAGCCTTCATTCAGCATCGAGTTGTGAACCTTTGCCTCCGGGCCGATATAATGCGGCGGCAGAGACGGGTTGGAGGAATAAATGGTCCAGGAGCTGCTGAAGGAGAACGGCGGCTCATCCGCCAGAAGGTCCATATTGGCCTGCCACAGGCTCTCAATGGTTCCCACATCCTTCCAATAGCCCTCGAAAGCATAGGAATACAGGCGCGCATTATCCGCCAGCATAGCAGGGATGATATTCTTGCCGAAATCATGGCTGGAGCCCTCCACTGCTGCATCATCCTCCAGGTACTTGCTGAGGAATTCACGATTGAAAATATAGATGCCCATGGAGGCAAGATTGCTCTTAGGCTTGGCCGGCTTCTCCTCAAACTCAATGATACGGCCATCCACTGCATCCGTATTCATAATGCCGAAGCGCGGAGCCTCATCCCAAGGAACCTCGAACACGCCGATGGTAGCATCTGCCTTGTTGGCTCTGTGTACAGCCAGCATCTTGGCATAGTCCATAGTATAGATATGATCGCCTGACAAAATCAGGACATACTCAGGATCCATCATATCAATGAAGTTCAGATTCTGATAAATGGCATCAGCTGTGCCCTTGTACCAGTCAGCCCCCTTGTCACGGGCATACGGAGGCAGTATGAACACGCCGCCGTTGGATCTGTCCAGATCCCACGCGTTGCCCGTCCCCAGGTAGGTATGCAGCTCCAGCGGACGATACTGTGTCAGCACGCCAACCTTATCAATGCCGGAATTTGCGCAGTTGGACAAAGGAAAATCTATTATCCTGTACTTGCCCCCAAAAGGTACTGCCGGTTTTGCAATATTCTTGGTCAGTGCACCTAGGCGGCTGCCCTGTCCCCCGGCCAGAATCATTGCTAAACAGTTTGTCTTATGCATAAAAATCACCCCTGTATCCTATTAAGAACTTTTGCCGTCATATCTCAGCCTGCTGGTACAGCACCGGCTGCCGGAAAAGTACTGCTTTAAACATACTCTTATACTTCCATGCCAAACGCCAAAATCCTGCTTGTAAGGATAAAATTCGTAAGATTTTTTATTGTTTTATCCATTTTTGAAAATAGGTGACTTTCTCTCTTGACTTATGTCAAAAAAAGGCCAGAAAAATCGAACCCAGGAACATCGCAAAGCACAAGCCCTGCAGCAGGGAAGCAAGAGAACGGCATCTCTCTCCCCCTGCCGCAGACACCGCCCTCTGCCCCTCATAAACGAGAAACGCCCCAGCAAAAAATCCCAGGGGCACATCCCCTGCCCCTATGCTGAACAGCAGCATCGCCAGGCAGAGTGCCATGCCTGCCTTTTCCCCATGGGAAAACAGTCTGGCATCCTTCTTTGCTTCCGCCTCCCAGGGCTTTTTCTTCCCTCTAAAAGCTGTCATACTTCCTCCCTGCCTGCAGTCCGGTCTCAGGCTATATCGATCAATTCCCAGGAGCCCTTATGCAGCAGGAGCTGCTTGTCATGCCTCTTTTTCAGCGTGGAGCGATGGCCCACACTGACTACAGTCATGCCCGGCAGCAGCTCCTTCAGCACATCGTAGGCCTCCCCCTCCCGCAGCTCATCCATGGCCGAGGTTGACTCGTCCAGGAAAACAATATCCGGCTTCAGCAGCAAAATACGAACAAAGGCCAGTCGCTGCTGCTCGCCCAGAGACAATATCCGGCTCCAGTCATCCACGACATCCAGCTTCTCTGCCAATGCACCGATTCCCAGCCTGGACATCAGCTCAGGCAGCTTCGCCTTTTCTTCCTCCGGTACAGGCTGAGGGTAATAGATTGCCCGGCGCAGGCTGCCCAAAGGCAGGTACGGACGCTGCGGCAGGAACATGGTGCGCCACCCCTCAGGCAGCAGCACGCTCCCCTGCCCATAAGGCCAGATACCGGCCACCGCCCGCAAAAGCGTGCTTTTGCCGCAGCCTGAGCTGCCGGAAATCAACAGATATTTGCCTGACGGCACAGCAAGCGAGAGGTTCTCCGCCAGCCTTCTGCCATCCGGCAGCACAAGCTGCATATCCTGCAAAAGCAGCCCGCTGCTCTCCGTCCTGCCCTGAACAATCTGCATGGGAAGCGCATCCGCCTCTGCCATGTGCTGGGCAAAGCCGCCCAGACGATAGATGACCGCCGTATACTGGGCAATTGAATCATACGCCTCTACGAAATAGCTCAAAGCATCCTGTACTCTGCCAAAGGCACTGATCGTCTGCATAAAGCCGCCCAGCTGCATCTCCCCTGTAAAATACCGGGGTGCACTCATGAGAATCGGCACGATGGCCGCCACCTGGGCATAGCCATTGATATAAAAATTCAGCAGCTTGGTGCGCTTCATCAGTGCCCAGAAATTTTTGACCACCATCTGGAACCGTTCCTGAAAATTCTGCATCTCAGGGCCTTCTCCACCATAAAAGGCGATGCTTTCACTGTTTTCACGCATCCTGACCATACTGAAACGGAAATCCGCCTCAAAGCGCTGCTGGTCATAATTCAATCCGATAAGCCTGTGCCCGACCTTATGCGCCAGCCAGGTACCAGCCACAGAATAAATCACTGTCACAAAAACCATATAGCCCGGCACAGAGAATACCGTATCGCCCAAAGGTATCTCCAGCGTACCGGAAAGCTGCCATAAAATAACAATAAAGGCAATCAGCGCTGCCAGCTGCTTCAAAAAGCCCACGAACAGGGTCAGTGTCAGGTTGATGAAGGAACCTATATCATCTGAAATACGCTGATCCGGATTGTCCATATCCGTACCGCCTGCTGCCTGCAGCCTGTAATAGATTTTGCTGTGCAGCCATTCCTCCAGATAACGGTTTGTCATCCATGTCCGCCATTTTATTTCCAGAATCTGCTTTACATAGACAGCATATACTGCCATGATGATGAAGCCGAACGCAATCAGCGTAAACTGTCCTACCAGGGACCAGAATATCTCCACATGGTATTCCTGCAAAGCGTTATAAAAATTATTATTCCACTGATTCAGGAGCACCAGCATATAAACCTGTCCCAGGCTCAAAGCAGCTACGCCTGCCAGCATCCCCCGCGCCTTCCATTTCTCCTCGGACTGCCAATAGGATTTCATCAGCCTCCAGGCTGTAACAGACAGCTCTTTTTTTTTCACAAATCCACCCTCTTCACTGAAATTCAAGATATTTTTACTCATCGAAGCCATAGCGCACAACGGTCTGCCGGGAGTCAAGCCAGGATCTCCGGACAGCTGCGGCAGAAATTTTACACCTGTTTCAGGAAATGATACAATAGCTTATATATTTTGTAAAGTTTGCATGATGTATCCTTCTCTTATCGCCAGCAGACAAGCCGCAAGCCTGCGAAAACACGCTCCCGCTCCTATAGCAACGCAGCGGCTGCTAAATTCGTCCATCGCCAAGGCTCGGACTCATTAAGCACCGGCGTCGCTATCAGGGTTTTCTTCAGGCTGCGGCAGTCTGCTTCTGCAAAGCGGCAATATGCCCGATTCCGTTGTACGGACTATTGCAAATCCAGGCACCAGGCACTCATGACCTCAAGAAAAGCATTATTGAACGCCGGCACTTAATGAACGCAAGCAGAGCGATGCGTGAGTTTAGTGTCCGCTGCGTTCAATGCTGAGCGAGAGCGCCTTTTCGGAGGTTCATGGGTGCCGGTGCTGCGAACACAGCCATATGCAGTCCAAACAAAATCATTTGCTTTGCAGCAAAAATTTCAGACACAAACATTCAGCTTACCTTCTATCCGTGAAAGGAGTCTGTCATGGCCATCATCTTCATTGGCACCATACTGATATGCCTTCTGCTGCTCTTAGTATTATACCGCAATTTACCCAATAAAAAAGTTTTTTATGCCTTCTGCTTCACCCTGCTTGCCGCAATCGGCGGCATAGTATACTCCCTGCTGTTCCAGCAGCCTGCCCAGGAGCCGCTGAATGAATCCGCCATCCGCAAAATCACAGCCCAGCAGCAGATTTTTGACGGCTGGTACACCGACTACAAAAAGGAGCTGGACCTGCTGGACTACAACTGGGCACAATGCCAGAAAATAGTCAGCGACTACCACAATGACAATATCAGTATCCACACGGTATATACCCGGCTGAATATTTTAACGCACCAGGCCCAGGCCGTCAGCGATGAGCTGAACAAGCTGCCGCCTCCCATCAGCCTGGATGATACCAACTATGATTTGACCACGCTGCTGCTGAACAAAACCCAGGACTATGCCAATGCTCAGCTTACCGCTATCCAGGCCCTGCGGAATGCTGCCGATCCCGCCAACATCAATACGGACAGCCATGAACAGCAGAGCCGCATCCTGCGGGAAACCATGGTGCGGAATGGCCCGGACGGACTGTTTACAGCCGACGAAACCAACGCCCTCCGCCAGCGTCTGACGATTCCGGAGAAATGATATGCAGAATTACAGAACCGCTGCCGCCAGAGGCAGTGCCAATTACGAAATCCAGAAATCAAAATTTTTGGCATATACAGCACCTGTATCCAGTGAAGCAGAAGCCAGGGAATTTGTTGCCTCCATCAAAAAGAAACATTTTGATGCCAGGCACAACTGCTCTGCCTGGATTTTGGGCGCTGACAGCAGCCAGCAGAAATCCAATGACGACGGAGAACCGGGCGGAACTGCCGGCAATCCTATCCTGGAGGCCATCAAGCAGCACAGGCTGACCAATATCGCCGTTGTGGTCACACGCTATTTTGGCGGCATCAAGCTGGGTGCCGGAGGTTTGATCCGTGCCTACAACCACACTGCCTCCCTGGGGCTGGAAGCGACGCCCCTGCTGGAGGTCAGGCTCTTCTGCCCGGTGGAGGCAGCCATTGACTACAGCCTGCTGGGAACTGTAGAGAACTGGATTCGCACCAAGGAGCTCCGAACCGGAGAAACAGCATACGCCGATAGGGTCACAGTCCGTCTGCTGATAGAGCCGCAGGAGGTTGAAAGCATCACCGCGGAGCTCATCGATCTGACCTCCGCCCAGTGCAAAATCACCCCGGGGCAGCCGGAGTACCTGCGCCTGCCTGTCTGACAGCTGAAAATTCGCAACTATGAACACAACAAAAACCACGCCTGAACCGTTATGCACGGCACAGGGCGTGGTTTTAAATTGCTTTGTTTATCAAAGGATATATTCTATTTATGCTTATACCTTCACTCAGGAAAATTTCCCAAAACTATTTTGCCAGCAGATTTTTATCGGGAAAGTTTTTCAGCAGATAATTGCTGATTGTCTCGCCAATCAGCTTTTTGCCCAGCACATCAGGGTGCAGGCCATCCGTGGTAGCCTCATCCATCAGCAGGCCATAGCAGTCCGTCATGCCGGGAGTCACATCTACGGCATACTGCTGCTTCATAATCCATTCATTCAGCCTGAGCTGCTCCTGCTTCCAGTGCTCTGCCGGAGGCATGATATAGCTCCAGTTTGCCATAAAATGCGGATTGATAGGTGTTGCAGTCACATAAACAGGGATGATGCCATGCGCACGGCATTTATTGCCGATAAGCTGCAGATAATGGATGATATCCTCTGCCGCAGCTCCCGAACGCAAATCATTCACGCCGCCCATAATCACCAGGAGCTTCGGCTTCACCGCCAGCACATCCGACTCAAAGCGGGCATTCATCGCAGCCACTGTATCGCCGCTGTAGCCCAGATTTTTGACAGGCACCTGAGAATAGGTCTCCCAATTATACATCACATAGCCGGGCGGTGTCGAAACTGCTCCCCCGCCATGCGTAATACTGTCTCCCAAAGCAGCCACCTTGGCTGAACCCGTCACCTGGAAATAGCTTGGACTGGACCAGCTGCTGATATGGGTGCCAGACTCATTGCGGCTTCTCACCTGCCAATAATATCTGCCCGGCCAGGTATAGCCTGCATCCTCATACAGAACTGAACCCTCTGCGGTCAATTCACGCACCAGCTCCGGCTTGGACGCATCCCCATCCTCCCGGTACACCCGTATATCATAATATTTGCCGTCCTTGGCAGGTACCCAGGAAAATACCGGATAAAGAGGAGCATACGCCATCGACTCAAACTCCGTCGTCGGCTTGGGGGCAGCCGGATTCAGCTCCTGCTCTGCCAGCGGCTTCAAGTCGCTGTACAGCTTGATATAGCGTCCGCCGGCGTCCAGCGGGCAGACCTTCCAGTAGTAATCCTTCGCGCTCCGCATGACAGAGGTATCCAGCTCATAGCCATTGGTAAAGATTCCCCGCTTGACAGATACCACATTCTCCGGCAGATTCCTGCTGCTCCGCATAATCGCCACCTGATAGCTTACTGCCCCCGGTACAGGCTCCCAGGACAGCCGTACAGTACGCAGGTAATCCGGAACTGCTGCGCCGTCAGCTGGCTCTGCTGCTCCACCATGCACAGCCGTCCCCATCTCTCCCGCAGGCACTTCGGCTGCCATGCCGGTATTTTCTGCCGCCGCACCGCCAGATATATTGACCATAAATACAAATGCTGCCGTCAGGGCAGCCGCTGTAATCATTTTTTTCAAACCACTCGCTCCTAAGCCTTATAATCTGGTGCACTGCCTCACCCTTGGTATGCAGGCGGCTGAATTGTCCGCATACAAAAAGGGATGCGCTGTGCACACCCCTTCATGATACCATATTTACTCTTCATCTTCCAGCTTGATATTGGTGATGATACGCCCCAGACGAGTACCGGAGACGAAATTCCAAAACCACTTGGTGCCTACGGTAATATCCGCATGGGCACCCTCCAGCCGCAGAAGATGCAGGAACATCCAGATCATCCATGCAGCGAAGCCGCCAATCTTGACCACGCCCCAATTTACAACCGCCTGGCAGCGCCCGATGGTCGCCATGGCACCATGATCCACATACTTGAAGGTATGGAGCTGGCTTTCACCCTTGCAGAGGTGCATGATATTGTCAGCGGCCAAAAGTGCCTGCTGCATAGCTACAGGAGCTACGGTAGGCAGCGGCCTGCCGTCCTGCAGGAAATGCGCATTGTCACCAATGGCAAAAATCTCCGGATAGCCCGGAACCTGCAGGGTAGGCCCCACGATGACACGACCGGCCCTGTCGCACTCCGTACCGATGGTCGATGCCAGCTTGTGCGCCTTGACGCCTGCCGCCCAAATGACGGTACGGCTTGGAATGAAGGTGCCGTCCTTGAGGAACAGCCCGTCCTCATTGCAGTCAGCCACCTGGGTATTCAGCATCACATCCACGCCTCTGGCGGACAATACATTTATCGTGTGCTGGCGCAAATGCGGCGGCATCATCGGCAGGACCTTGTCGGTGCCCTCGATCAGCTTGATGCTTACCTCATCAAAATTCAGATTCGGGTATTCCTTGCGCTGGATGGCAACCAGCTCGGCAATGGCACCCGCCTCCTCTACACCGGTAGGACCGCCGCCCACGCAGATGAAGGTCAGCATCTTGCGGCGTGCTTCCTCATTGTCAATCTGCTTGTTGGCGCGTTCAAACATATGCAGGACATGGTTCCTGATATGCAGTGCCTCCGGGATGGTCTTCATGCCATAGGCATATTTTTCCACATTTTCCATGCCAAAGAAATTGTTGGTCGCTCCTGCGGCCACAACCAGATAATCATAGCTGATTTCGCCATGATTGGTTATTACCACCTTGCGCTTGCCGTCAATGCTCTGTGCCTTCGCCATGAACAGCTCCACATTATCGTAGTCGCGGAACAGCGCTCTGATTGGATAGGAAATATCATCTGTCGAAAGTACAGAGGTCGATACCTGGTACAGCAATGGCTGAAATAAATGATAATTTGTTCTGTCAACAATCGTAATATCAAGATTTTTCTTGGCGAGCTTCTTGGCTACTGCGATTCCGCCAAAGCCTGCGCCGACAATAACAACATGAGGTTTCTTACCCATTTTATACCACTCCTAAACAACTTTTTTGCACATCTCTCAAGTCTGCCATAAATTATATTCATAAATAGAAGTTTTTGCAATACCCCATTGCCATAAAATTGTCTTATAGTAATATAAATTATTATACTTTTCTCAAATAAAGCAGTACCAATTTTTATGTATTGCTTCAGGTATTAATCTCATTTTTTGGTTAGCAGAACAACCTGATTCTACAGCTCCTTGCTGGCTACGGCTGCTGCAATGGCAGCCCCCAGGCCGGAGCCGCCCTTCAGGAGCATCGGCGTAACAGCGGCGGCCTCCTCTCCCAAAACCTCATACAGTCCCTTTTGCAGATTCTCCTTGATATGCGGCATATATTCATAAACCGAACCGTCAATGGCTATATGCTGCGGTGCAATCTGTCCCGCACCGGACAAATGCCACAGAATGCCTGCATAACTGGCTGCCACCAGCCGGGCAGAACGGATGGCAATCGCTTCCGTCACATCACGGATACAGGCGGCCTCCCCTGGCTCCAGCGCCCCAATCCTGCCGCTGATGATTTTCCCGGCAGCTCCCGCCGCTGCGGTATCATCAGACATGATGCCGGACATATCAATGGCAGTAAAGCCCGGACGCTCCGGCAGCCCCAGCAAATCCTGCACAATCAGGCTGAGCAGCTCCCCCATATAACGCCCGGAAACCATTTTTTCCAGCCGCTGCCTGCCCGGCTTTTCCGATGTCTTGTCCAGCATGACATCCCATCTGCTGGGAGCCAGCTTGTCGAAGCTGCCGGATTCCATGTTGATGATGGCTGCCGGACGATTGACATAAGCGCTCCGTTCCATATAGCAGTTGTTGCTGCCGGTGGCATAAATGGAGCCAATCTGCGTATCCGGCCAGCAGTAGCCCGCCGCCAAAAGCTCCGCCACAGTATCATTGATGACTGCCGCTATCCTGATGTTATCCAGGCCTTTCCTGGCAAAGGCCTCTGCCAGCAGGTCATTGACAACCTCTCCCTCAACGCCCGGAATGGCGAATTCCTTGGTCCACACCAGCAGCCTGGCGTTGTAAATATCCGTCTGCTTGCTGGGAAAGGAAAAAGTATGCCCAAGATAGTATGTGCTGTGCTCCATGCCCTCCAAAAGCTCAGCAAACATATCGGCAATAAAATCAAAAACCTGCTCCCGGGAAGCAGAGCCGTTGACCAGATTGTACTCCTCCGTCACCAGCGGCCTGGCAACTATCCTGACTATTTCATACTGGCTGCCGCCCTTGAGCCGGATCAGCTCGGCTCTCAGATTTGTGCCGCCAAAGTCAAGGGCAAGAAACTCGCCGGACTCCTGTCCGCTGGGCATCCCGATATAGGAGCACAGCATCGGCATACTGGCTTCCCTGCCCTGGAGCGCCAGCTCCATATCAAACCGCAGCGCACAGGCAATCTCTCTGAGCTGTTCCTTATCCAGGGTAAGCTCCCCAACAATCTCCGCCAGCTTTTTTTCCTCAATCCTCATGCAAATTCCTCCGCTCTGTCACAGAATGGTGTCCCTCCGGCAAAATCTCTATGATATAGCCATCTGGGTCGCTGATAAAATAAATGCCGTGCTCCTGGCTGACCAGCCTGACGCACTGCATTTGCTGGTGCAGGGCCAGGGATGCCTCATAATCATCCACGCAAAAGGCAAAATGGCCGGGATTTTCTCCCAACTGATATCTGCCCTCATGAGACAGCTGGCAGTTCAGCTCCAGCTCATAGACAGAGCCCGCTTCATCACCCAAATATACCAGCACAGTCCGTCCGCACTGTATGCGTCCCTTCTCCTGCAAATGAAGTGCCTGCCGGTAGAACGCCAGGGATTCCTGCAGGCAGCTCACCTTTATGCAGGTATGCGCCATAGAATATTTCATCATATCCCCCTCAAAGCCTATCATGATCTTACATTCATTATGTAGCTTTTGGTGAAAATTGTCAAAGGCAATGGAAAAGACCACACGAAGAATTTTACAAAATACCTCTGACAGCTTTCCTTTTCCGGTAAATTATATTATAATATTCTAGCTGAGTGATTCAGGTACAGCCTTCTGTACCTCTGACAGCAGCAAAGCAATATTGGAGAGGTGTCCGAGAGGCCGAAGGTGCCTGACTCGAAATC
>JAQUZO010000083.1 GCA_028691285.1 Anaerovibrio sp.
GGCATGGCCTGTGGTATTCTGGCACAGAAGGTGGGCTTTGACTGGTTCCAGATGCTGATGATGTCTGTATTTTTGTTTGCAGGCAGCGGACAGTTCATCGCTCTTGCCATGATTGGCAGCGGCAGTACGGTTATGCCTGTAGTTTTGACAGTGTGCATCGTCAACCTGCGGCATCTGTTATATGCTTTGATTTTGAATCAGTATATAGCCAAAGAGTCCTGGCTGTACAAGCTTTTTTATGCCCAGGAAATTGTGGATGAGACCTTTGCGGTCAATCAGAATCAGTTTTCTGTGTGCCGGGATGGCTGGAGCGGCAGAAATGCCCTGGGGGTCAATTTTATCGGGCACAGCTCCTGGGTGCTTGCTACGCTGGCGGGGCTGTTTCTTGGCAACAGCATCTATATTGATACTGAGTTGGTGAGCTATGCGCTGATAGCCATGTTCATCGGGCTGTGGTCCTTTCATTTTCTCAATGCCAGCCTGGTGCTTACCGGTATTTTCGGTGGCCTGCTGGCACTGCTGCTGTCCTTTTGGCTCAGCCACATGCTGAATGTGGTGGCAGCCACTGTGCTTGCTGCAGCCCTGGCAGCGGCCTGCAGCATGAAATTCGGCAGGAGGATATGTGATGATGAGCTACAATGAGGTTTTGCTGTGTATTCTCGGACTGTTTCTGGTTTCCTATATTCCCCGGGTGCTGCCCTTTGCAGTATTGGGCAACAGGGAGCTGCCGAGATTTTTCAGTTTGTGGCTGCAGTATGTGCCTACTGCGGTGTTTGGAGCTTTGATTTTTACCTCGATATTTGGCAGCGGGGCGGAGGGCTTCCGTTTTTCCTGGGCCAATAAGGAGCTGGTGGCATCAATTGTAGTGCTGCCGGTAGCGGCGGCGACGAAATCCCTGCCCTACAGTATCATTACGGGGCTTGTTACCTATTGGATAGCCCAGCAGCTTTTATGAGGGTGTACAGATGAAGATTTTAAATTTGAGCTTTCTGGTAGTTTTGGTAGTCATCATGTGGCTTTTGAGTGAATTCGGGCCTGAGGAGGCAAGAGGTGCTGTCAGTATCTGCGGCATCGGCATAGCAGCTGTTGCCCTGGTCAGGCTGACCAGGGAGACGCGCAAAAAATAACTGTGATATTTAGGTGGTGTTGGTTTTATGTTGGTAGAGGTTGGCGCAATCGTAGAAAATGATATTTTGTCTGATGATGTGCGGAGCATGGTCATATATGTGCCTGAGATAGCGGCACAGGCGGAGCCGGGACAGTTCGTCATGGTCAAGAATGAAAACGGCGGCACTTTTCTGCGCCGTCCCTTTGGCGTGGCTGATGTGGACAGGAACAGCGGCAGGCTGCTGCTGATTTATCGGGTGGCAGGCAAGGGGACAAGGGAGCTGGCGGCTCTGGAGCCGACCATGGAAATCAGTGTGGAGGGTCCTTTGGGCGGGGGCTTCAGGTTTGATGCGGAGTCGGACGGCAAAAGGACACTGCTGATTGGCGGCGGTGTCGGCGTGGCACCGATGATTTACGCAGCCCGCCGCCTGGCAGAGGAAAATCCGGCAGCGAAGCCGGTGTTTTTACTGGGGATACGCAGTGAAAATGAGCTGTTTTGGCAGGATTACCTGCAGGATTTCACCGAGGAAATCATAGTGACGACCAATGACGGTACGGCGGGCATCAAGGGCTTTGCCATTGATGCGCTGCCTGCCGTCCTGGACAAATATGATATTGCCCATATCAAGATCTGCGGGCCGACCATCATGATGGAGGGGCTGGCAAAGCTGGCTATGGCAAGGGGCATCGAATGTCAGGTTTCCCTGGAAAAGCGCATGGCGTGCGGTATCGGTGTATGTCTGGGCTGTACCTTTGAGGGCAGGGTCAGCGGCAGGCGATGGAAAATCTGCCATGATGGGCCTGTTTTTCCGGCAGAGGAGGTTTTTGAGCAATGAATTTCGCAAGATTGGCAACGGATTTTGCCGGCATCAAGATGAAAACTCCTGTTATGGGGGCGTCCGGCACCTTTGGCTTTGGCATTGAATACAAGGATTTTTTGGCATTGGACAGGGTGGGGGCGATTATCAGCAAGGGACTCACACCCCTGCCCCGCGCCGGCAATGAGGGAGTGCGCATTGCAGAGACTCCCGGTGGTATGCTGAACTGCATCGGTCTGGAAAATCCCGGCATTGACAGCTTTTTGGCGGAGATTTTGCCAAGGGTCAGGGAGCAGGTGGGGGATACGGCTTTCATTGCCAATTTTTCTGCCGGTACGGTAGAGGATTACGGCATGATGGCGGCTAAGCTGGATGTGGATGGGGTAGATGGCGTAGAGGTCAATATATCCTGTCCGAATGTCAGGGAGGGTGGTATTGTTTTCGGCACTGACCCTAAAGCTGCCGCTGCAGTGACGGAGGCTGTCAGAAAAAATACCGGCAAGCCTGTCATTGTCAAGCTGTCTCCCAATGTGACCGATATTGCGGTTATGGCGAAAGCTGTGGAGGAGGCCGGGGCAGATGCCATTGCTCTGATCAATACACTTACCGGCATGGTGATCGATACAAAAAGCTGGCGGCCTCTCTTGGGCAATGTTACCGGCGGGCTTTCCGGTCCGGCAGTGAAGCCGATTGCCGTAAGGATGGTCTGGCAGGCAGCCAATGCAGTCAGGATTCCCGTGCTGGGCCTGGGAGGGATTGCCAGCGGTGAGGATGCAGTGGAATTTTTGCTGGCGGGTGCCAGTGCGGTGGCGGTAGGTGCAGAGAATTTTGTTCATCCTGATGCAGTGGAGCGCGTGGCAGAGGACATTGATGCCTACCTGGAGGCAAGGGGGCTGACTCATGTTTCCCAGCTGGTGGGCAAGGTAAAAATTGGCTGAAAGGGTAAATTTGCTTGTCAGATAGATGAGAATGTGGTATATCTTAGAGGTTAAATGATTTTCAGGAGGAAGAACTTTGGCTGATTTAAAAGAAGAAATCCGTAAGCGGCGTACCTTCGCCATTATTTCTCATCCGGATGCCGGTAAGACAACACTGACTGAGAAGCTGCTGCTGTACGGCGGCGCCATTCATCTTGCAGGCTCCATCAAATCCAGAAAGACCCAGCACCATGCTGTTTCTGACTGGATGGAGATTGAGAAGCAGCGCGGTATTTCCGTTACCTCGTCTGTGCTGCAGTTCGATTATAACGGCTACTGCATCAATATCCTTGATACGCCGGGACATCAGGACTTTTCTGAGGATACCTACCGTACGCTGATGGCTGTGGACAGCGCCGTGATGATCATTGATGTGGCAAAGGGTGTAGAGGCTCAGACCAAAAAGCTGTTCAAGGTCTGCAAGCAGCGGGGAATTCCTATTTTTACCTTTGTCAACAAGCTGGACCGTTACGGCAAGGCTCCTTTGGATCTGATGGATGAACTGGAAAATGTGCTGGGCATCCGTTCCTATCCTATGAACTGGCCGATTGGCACTGACGGCAATTATTTTGGCGTTTATGACCGTCAGAAGAAGCAGATTGAGCTTTTCGAGGATGATAACTCTCACGGCCAGAATACCAGAACCTCTGTGACAGGTTCTCTGGAGGATGAAGGGCTGGTAGATATGCTGGGAGAGGATGCTCACCAGACGCTGGTGGATGATATCGAGCTTCTGGATACAGCCGGAGAGAAATTTGACTTGGCAAAGGTGGCTCAGGGTGAGCTTACGCCGATGTTCTTTGGCTCTGCCATGACTAATTTCGGCGTGCAGAACTTCTTGGAGGAGTATCTGAAGCTGGCACCGGAGCCTGCCGGCAGAAAATCCAGTGAGGGTCTTATTTTGCCGGAGTATGACAGATTCTCTGCATTTGTCTTCAAGATACAGGCCAATATGAATCCTGCCCATCGCGACCGTTTGGCGTTTATCCGCATCTGTTCAGGCAAATTCGAGCGGGGAATGAACGTTTTTCACAACAGAAGCGGCAAGGCAGTAAAGCTGGCACAGCCGCAGCAGTTTTTGGCACAGGATCGCCAGATTGTGGATGAGGCTTATCCGGGGGATATTGTCGGGCTTTTTGACCCGGGGATTTTTGGCATTGGTGATACGCTGTGTGATATGTCCCACAGGTTTATCTATGAGGACTTTCCTGTATTCCCGCCGGAGAAGTTTGCCAGAGTACAGGCAAAGGATACGATGAAGCGCAAGCAGTTCGTCAAGGGAGTTGAACAGCTGACCCAGGAAGGGGCAATCCAGCTTTTCCAGCAGGCAGGTGCAGGCATGGAATCCTATATTGTGGGTACTGTGGGTACGCTGCAGTTTGAGGTGCTGGAGTACCGGCTGAAGAATGAATACGGCGTGGATATAGTCATGAATATGCAGCCTTATGAGGTGGCACGCTGGCTGAGCTTCAGCGATGGCAGAGAGATTACGCCTGCTTCAGTGCGCGGTGCAGACCGGGGGATGTTCGTTTATGACAGGCGGAACAATCCAGTGCTGCTGGTCAATAATGAATGGGCTTTGGGCTGGATCATGGACAATAATCCGGAACTGGAGCTTCACGCAGTGCCGGTGGACAAAAAAGAAGCCTAGGCGGTATTTTCTTGACAAGCCGCCGAGGGGGCTATATAATCTTCTCAGGACATGCAATGGAGCATATTTGCTCTTTCTGCGTGTCCTTTTTTGTATAAAAAAGGAGTGGATAACTATGAGGAGCTTTCCTTTATTTGAAGAGTTGGAAGCTGAACGGGACAAGGTAAATGAGGAGTTCCATAAAACAACCAAGCCGCAGCTGATTGAACGACTGAAGGCATTTGGCTTCATGCAGCCGGATCCTGACAATCCCACCAAGCTGGTTCTGGCAGAAAAGGCGACGGACAATGTTTATCACCTATCTGTCAACAGGTTCAATGTAACAGTGCAGTTCCAGCATGTACGGAGAGGCGAGGTCAAGCTGATCTGCGACATAAGCAATTTCGCCATGAGCACGCATAATATGATGAATGTGATTATCAAATGTGTGGATTATTGGCTACAATACGGTGTGGTGTACGATTATATCAGTGCTCAGGGCTTTAAGGAGACTGAGCAGGAATAGCTGGAAGCACCCTGCGGCTGCGGGCATGGATTTGCCTGCTTCAGCAGGGTGTTTTTTGTCCTGCAGTGTCTTTGCTGCAGAGATTCTGCCCTTTTATATATCGCTGCTCTGTGCTATAATAAGTGAGATATTGAACTTGCAGGAGGAGAGGGTATTTATGAAGGGAATTGTTCTGGCGGGTGGTTCCGGTACACGCCTTTATCCACTGACCACGGTTACCTCGAAGCAGCTGCTGCCGGTATATGATAAGCCGATGATTTATTATCCTTTATCAGTGCTGATGAATGCCGGCATACGGGATATTTTGATTATTTCCACGCCGGCGGATACGCCTCGCTTTGAAGCCCTCCTGGGGGATGGCAGCCAGTTCGGGCTGCAGCTGAGCTATGCTGTGCAGCCTTCTCCGGACGGTTTGGCACAGGCCTTTATTATCGGCGGAGATTTTATCGGTGATGATACTGTGGCCATGGTGCTGGGAGATAATATTTTTGCAGGGCATGGCCTGAACAAAAGGCTGAAAAGGGCGGCAGCCCTGGCTGAAAACGGACAGGGAGCGACAATTTTCGGCTATTATGTGGATGACCCGGAACGGTTTGGCATTGTGGAGTTTGACAGCCGCGGACACGCTGTCAGCATTGAAGAAAAGCCGATAAAGCCCAAGAGCAATTATTGCGTCACAGGGCTTTATTTCTATGATAACGCAGTTGTGGAGCTTGCCAGGACACTGCGGCCATCTCCACGCGGGGAATTGGAGATTACGGATCTGAACCGGCTGTATCTGGAGACGGGGAGATTGAATGTAGAGCTTTTGGGGCAAGGCTTTACCTGGCTGGATACAGGCACGCATGAAAGTCTGGCAGAAGCGACGAATTTCGTCAAGACGATGGAAACACATCAGCACAGGAAGATTGCCTGTCTGGAGGAAATTGCCTATGTGAATGGCTGGATAAGCAGGGAGCAGCTGATGGAAGCCTGCGAGATGCTGAAAAAAAATCAGTATGGGAGATATTTGAAGGATGTCCTTGAGGGAAAATTCCTGGATGTGCTTCATTGACTTTCTGTTTTACGGAGGAAGAGCGGCAAATGACTATCATTGTAACCGGCGGTGCCGGTTTTATAGGCAGTAATTTTATATTTTATATGCTGAAGGAGCACCCTGGCTACAGGCTTGTCTGTCTGGACAAATTGACCTACGCAGGCAATTTGTCTACATTGGAGTCCGTCCTGGGAAGGGATGATTTTCGGTTCGTGCGGGCCGATATCTGTGACAGAGAGGCGGTTGAACGCTTGTTTGCAGAGGAAAAGCCCGATATGGTCGTCAATTTTGCGGCAGAATCCCATGTAGACCGTTCAATTGAGAATCCTGGTATTTTCCTGGAGACCAATATCCTGGGAACCTCGGTGCTGATGGATGCCTGCCGCAAATACGGCGTACAGCGTTATCATCAGGTATCCACGGATGAGGTATACGGCGATCTGCCTTTGGACAGACCGGATTTGTTTTTTACGGAGGAGACGCCGCTGCACACCAGCAGTCCGTATTCTTCCTCAAAGGCAGGGGCGGATCTGCTTGTGCTGGCTTATTGCCGCACCTATGGGCTGCCTGTTACCATCAGCCGCTGCAGCAATAATTATGGGCCCTATCATTTTCCGGAGAAGCTGATTCCCCTGATGATAGCCAATGCGTTGGCAAATAAGCCTCTGCCCGTATATGGCGAGGGGCTGAATGTGCGGGATTGGCTCTATGTGGAGGATCACTGCCGGGCGATTGATTTGATTATCCACAAGGGGCGCGTGGGCGAGGTCTACAATGTAGGCGGCCACAACGAAAAGCAGAATATTGAGATTGTCAAGATCATCTGCCGCGAGCTGGACCGTTCAGAGGAGCTGATTGTCCATGTGGAGGACCGCAAGGGACATGACAGGCGCTATGCTATCGATCCGGCGAAGATTCACCGTGAGCTGGGCTGGCTGCCGGAAACTAAATTTGAGGACGGTATCAAAAAGACCGTTCGCTGGTATCTGGACAATCAAAAATGGTGGCAGGAGATCATCAGCGGCGAATACCAGCAGTATTATGAAAAAATGTACGGTGGCATATAGGCAGGTTGCTTAAATAAGGCAGGGGCTTTTGATATATTTTACCGATGAATGGAGCAGGATAAAGTGGGAAAGATAAAGGTGATTCAGGCTCCCATCCAGGGGCTGTATGTGGTGGAGCCGGCAGTTTTCGGCGACAGCCGCGGCTATTTCATGGAAACCTACAACCAGCAGGATATGCATGAGGCCGGATTGGATATGGTTTTTGTGCAGGACAATCAGAGCATGAGCACCAAGGGGGTGCTGCGGGGGCTGCATTTTCAGAAGGAGCACCCACAGGGCAAGCTGGTGCGGGTGATTCGCGGCACGGTTTTTGATGTTGCCGTGGATTTGCGTCAAGGTTCTGCTTCTTATGGGCAGTGGTACGGCGTGGAGCTTTCCGCTGAAAACAAAAA
>JAQUZO010000084.1 GCA_028691285.1 Anaerovibrio sp.
ATCTATGGGAATTTTCATTTTTCTGCCATTTATACTCTGTCCCGAAATGCACATAATCAGACTTGAACATCTGCAGAGCGTTCTTTACCGGGTCGCCGCTCATGGTATACCGGCTTAAATCAAGCCGATAGCCATACTCCTCAGCAAAGGCCGTATTTCCTACAGTAGGCGCTCCAAAGGTAAAAACACTGATTTTCTCCGGGTCGGCTCCGGAAGCGACCAGTCTGGCTGCCAGCAAAGTCGCGACTGCGCCTCCCAGGCTGTGCCCTGTCAGAAAAAGATGGTCATTGGACGCATCCACGAATTGGCGCAGATACTCTGCCCCCATCATCTGCTCCTGATTGGGCGAAAAAAAAGCCGTCATAGTGTAGTCATTGAAGCCTCTGTGTACCATTGGCTGAGTAGCGGCTGCCTTCTCAACAGCCGCATATTCACGAAATTCCTTCGGATTGGTGCCGCCGAACACAACCTTGCTGAAGCGCAAATCCACCTCAATATCCTTGAGCTTTTCCGTTCCCGGAATGACCACCAGCGTATTGCGTTCATTTGGCGCATCACCATCATGGAGTACGGTATAAAATGTGGTATCTGCACGCCTGTCAGCATTTTTATAATCCTTGAACGCCCAGCCAAACTGCTGCATTTCTTCCCTGACAGCCTTGTTCATGGTGGTGTTATATACTGCCATATCCGCCAATGCGCAAATATATGCCATTCTGGCCTGTTCAACTGCAGACCAGTTTTTGGCTGCTGCTATATCCTGCACTGCAAAAAGCAGCAGCAACAACAGCACAAATATCTTTTTCATCCATATTCCTCCTTTACTAGGACTGCCTCTGAGCTCAGCAGCTATTGACCGAAATATGGTTTATTATATCATACTTCAGGCTTATACGGCCTGAAACATCTTGACTAATATTCTGA
This sequence comes from Anaerovibrio sp., assembly GCA_028691285.1. Taxonomy (GTDB): domain Bacteria; phylum Bacillota; class Negativicutes; order Selenomonadales; family Selenomonadaceae; genus Anaerovibrio. The sequence goes on from JAQUZO010000084.1 coordinate 925, forward strand.
AAAGAAATATAGTAATGTCAATAGGGTATCTTAACTAATAATTGTTTCTGATAACCTTATAAACTGAAAGGTGGTAAATAAATGAATACAGAACTTGCTCAGGGGCTGCTGATACCTTTTTTAGGCACCTCTTTAGGCGCAGCCTGTGTGTTCTTCATGCGTGGAGAGCTTAACGAAATGGTCCAAAGGAGCCTGACCGGCTTTGCCGCAGGCGTTATGGTTGCTGCTTCTATCTGGAGCCTGCTGATTCCCGCGATTGACCAGGCAGCCGATATGGGTCAGCTGTCCTTTATCCCAGCCGTAGCAGGCTTTTGGTTCGGCATCCTGTTCCTGCTGCTGCTTGATCACATCATCCCTCATCTGCATCAAAATACAGATGAGCAGGAAGGGCCGCAATGCTCTCTCCCCAAAAGGACCATGCTGGTGCTGGCAGTTATCCTGCATAACATTCCGGAGGGCATGGCTGTCGGTGTAGTATACGCCAGCTGGCTGGCCGGCATTCCAGAAATCACCTTTGCGGCAGCCACGGCTCTTTCCATTGGTATTGCCATCCAAAATTTCCCGGAGGGCGCAATCATATCCATGCCCCTGAAATCTGCCGGCAGCGGCAGCATGTACGCCTTTGCCCTGGGAATTTTCTCCGGCGCAGTCGAGCCTGCTGCAGCCCTGCTGACCATTGTCTTTGCCAGCACGGTGGTACCTGTTCTGCCTTATATGCTCAGCTTTGCAGCCGGTGCCATGCTGTATGTAGTAGTCGAGGAGCTGATTCCGGAGATGTCTGCCGGTACCCATTCCAACATAGGAACTATTATGTTCGCCCTGGGCTTCAGCCTGATGATGACCCTGGATGTGGCGCTGGGCTAAACTCTGACTAGAGCTTCCTTGGCCAGCCTGTCTGCCAGCTCATTTCCCTCTACGCCTGTATGCCCCGCAACCTTCCTGAAATGCACCCAGGTCAGCCGCGGCTGCATGAATGCAGCGTAGGCCTGCGTCTGAGGCAGCTTTGCCTGCCAGCGTCCCAACGGCCAGGCAGCAATGCCTTCATAATCATGGCAGATGGTAACAGGCTCTGTGCCGGTGGCCTCCGCCCATAGGACGGCCTGCCGCGCCGCCTCCATTTCCCCTGCTACATTATGGAGCTTTGCTGCCTCTGCCGATGTGCCCGCACCGTTTTCCGCCGCAAGCAGCTTTCCATCCTGGTATACAGCAAAGCCCCAGCTGTAGTTCCCCCCCATATAGGAACCATCCACAAAAATCACTGTTCCTTCTGTCCAGGCTTCTCCCCCCGCAGCCTCCTCTGCGGTGCCTGCCATAAAGCCCTCTGCCTCCTGCCTGGTGACAAAGCCCTTGAAGCGTGCGCCCTTGAACCCTGTAACCTGCTGCTGGCATTCACGCCAGGATGTATAGATGCCCGGCCGGCGTCCGGAGAGAACCGCATAAAAATTATTTTTAGCCACCTTAACCTCCCAAAATCCAATTCTATACCTTGCTGAACAAAAAAGCGGCATGACATACCATCTTCATTGGTATCGACCATGCCGCTTAAAATTTACCTGTTAATCAATTCCATGGCACACTTATTGGCCTCATACATAATCTTTTCCTCATCCAGAGTCTTGAGTTCACCCTTTTCCATAAGAACCCTGCCATTGCAGAGGACAGTATCGACACTGCTGCTGCTTGCAGAATACACCAGCAGGGATACCAGATCGTGACGAGGGCACCATTCCGGACGACGCATATCATAAAGTACAATATCTGCCTTCCAGCCAGCCTCAATCTTGCCGACCCTATCCAGCCAAAGTGCCTTGGCGCCATATTCTGTGCCCATTTTCAGTGCCTCCCTGGCAGGAACTGCCAGAGGATCCAGCTCATTCCCCTTGTGGATGAGTGCCGCCAAACGCACCTCCTCCAGCATATCAAGATTGTTATTGCTGGAAGCACCGTCCGTACCCAAGGCTGGCTGGATACCTTCCGCCAGCAGTCTTGGCACAGGCGAGATACCGCTGGCCAGCTTGAGATTGCTGCCCGGATTGTGCACAGGAGTAACACCGTGTGCCTTCATAACAGCAATATCCTCATCATTCAGCCAAACGCAGTGTGCCGCGATAGCCGGGCGGACAAAGAGCCCGGTATCCTCGATGTATTTAAACGGGCGCTTACCGTACTGCTCCTGAATCTGCCGGATTTCTCCCTGCGTTTCGGACATGTGGATATGAACATTCATGCCATGCTCTACGGAAGCCTTCGCCGCTTTTCGGCAAAAATCCGGCGGACAGGTCCCAGGTGCATGGACACCCAGCAAAATACTGATCAGACCATCACCGCTGCCATGGTAATTTTTAAACAGATCTATATTGGCTGCCAGGATTTTTTCGACCCCCGGCATAAAACCAATAGGTCCGCGGCATAAAATACCGCGCAGTCCGGCACTGATAGTAGCCTCCGCCACAGATTCCAGATACGGCCCATACATATCCGCATAGGCAGTAGTGCCGGTCCGCACCATTTCCACCAGCGCCAGCTGGGCACCGATGCGTATATCCTTTTCCGTCATTTTGGCTTCTACAGGCCAGATCTTATCATTCAGCCAATCCATCAGCTTCATATCATCCGCATAGCTTCTCAGCAGTGTCATTGAAGCATGAGTATGGGCATTGACCATGCCGGGAACTGCAAAATGGTCCCGGCCATCAATAATGTAATCCGCTGCAAAATCCTCCGGAATATCGCCTACCGCAGCAATCACATCATCCTTCACAGCTATATCGGCAATCTCCGTGGAATAATCTGCACGCAGCACATTAGCCTTCGTAATTAAAAGATTCATATTTCAGCTTCCTTTATTCCTCAAAAATTTTATTTGTCAGCACTGATGCAGATATGCGTACTGCTCAGGAGTCAGCTCATCTATTTCAATCCCCATAGCAGCCAGCTTGATTTTGGCAATTTTAGCATTTACTTCATCCGGCAGCACATAAACCTTGTTTTCCAGCTTATCATGGTTTTCTACAATATGCAGTGCCGAGAAGAACTGAACGCCCCAGCTGAGATCCATGATTTCTGCCGGATGTCCGTCCCCGCAGGCAAGGTTGACCAGGCGGCCCTCCCCCAGAAGGTACAGCTTTTTGCCATTGGAAAATTTGAATTCCTCAATGCCCGGCTTTACCTGGCTGCGGCTTTCAGAAACCTGCTCCAGCTCCGGAATATTGATTTCCAAATCAAAATGGCCGGAATTTGCCAGCATAGCACCATTTTTCATGGACTCGTAATGCCGCTTGCGCAAAATATCCTTGTCGCCGGTCAATGTCAGGAAGATATCGCCAACCTTGGCTGCCTCATCCATCGGCATAACGCGGAAACCATCAAAAACTGCCTCAATGGCCTTGATCGGATCGACCTCTGTGATGATAACATCGGCGCCCAGCCCCTTGGCACGCATCGCACCGCCCTTGCCGCACCAGCCATAGCCTGCAATAACGACGGTTTTGCCTGCAATGACCAGGTTGGTTGCACGCATAATGCCCTCCCAGGTGGACTGACCTGTGCCATAACGATTGTCAAAAAGATATTTGCAGTAAGCATCATTGGCTGCCAGCATTGGGAATTCCAGCTTGCCGGCTGCTTCCAGCGCACGGTCACGGATAACCCCTGTAGTGGTTTCCTCGGAGCCGCCGATAATCTTAGGCAGAAGCTCACGACGGTCATTATGCAGACGATAAATCAAATCTCCGCCGTCATCCATGATAATATCAGGCTCACAGTCCAGAGCCATATCAATATAAGCATCATATTCCTTCATCGTGCAGCCGTGATGGGCAAATACAGTAACCCCATCCTCTGCCAGGGCTGCACATACATCATCCTGCGTGGAAAGCGGATTGGAGGCGGTAGCGATCACCTCGGCTCCCGCTGCCTGCAGTACCAGTGCCAAATATGCCGTCTTGGCCTCCAGGTGCATAGTCATGACCATGCGTTTACCCGCAAAAGGCTTGGAAACAGAATATTCCTTCTCAATAGCGTTCATGACAGGCATAAAATTCCTGACCCAGTTGATTTTATCGTGGCCGCTTGGCGCCAGAGCAATATCCTTTATTTTCGATTTCATAGCACATATCCTCCTAAAAATGTTCTTTCTCCATCATTATATCATAATTCCCTGCCTAATTCTAATGCAGCGAAATCTGTTTTATCCAACTGCAGCGGTGTCACAGCTACATGGCCCGCCGCCACTGTCATGACATCGGTATCAGCTTCATTTCCTCCATCCAGCGGACAGCCGCCTACCGTATAAAAAAGGCATCCCTTCTCATCATACTGCGGCTGATAGGCATTGCAGTAATCACGGATTCCCTGCCTGCACCAGATCCATTTGCAGTCTGCCGCCAGCTTTTGCGGAAAATTGATATTGATGAGCTTTTTTCCCTCAGGAGCGTGTGCCGGAAACAGCTGCGGCAGCCTTTCCCGTACTTTCTCAGCTACAAAATCAAAAGTAGCCTCCGAATCATAATCAAGGGACACCGCCAGAGAGTCGATATTATGTACAAAGCCCTCAGCTGCCGCTCCCACAGTGCCGGAATACAGCAAATCAGTTCCCACATTAGAGCCGTCATTGATACCGGACAAAACCAGGTCAGGCCTTTGAGCTGCAGCATCGCCAATAATCCCCTCCAAATACAGCTTTACCGCATCTGCCGGAGTCCCTGTAACAGCCAGTGCCGTTATGCCATATTTTTCCTGCAGTGGCAGGTATTCCTCCACATACAGGCGATTGCGCACTGTAATGGCGTGTGCTTTGGCGCTCTGCTGCTCTGCAGGTGCTGCCACAACCAGGGTATGCTCCTTATAGAGAGCCTTGACCAGTGCCTCGATGCCAGGCGACTGAATACCATCATCATTGGAGATTAAAATCTGCATACCATATTCCTTTCCATGTACCTTGATACCTTGTCAGGCATTACTTTTATAAACAAAAACAGGCCAGAACTAAATTCTGACCTGGTGAATGCAAATGGTGACCCACCGGAGACTTGAACTCCGAACCTGCTGATTAAGAGTCAGATGCTCTACCAATTGAGCTAGTGAGTCACTTCATGTCAGTGCCTTAGCACCTCACAACAATGACTATTATAGATATTTCTATACAAATTGTCAATACTTTTTTATGAAAAAATTCTCAAATTTCTTCTGCACGCAAAATTACCATTAGACAAAAAACTCAATCTGAGCTATCATGTTTGTGGCTGCCTGTTGCAGGAAGACCTATCCACTAATATAAGAGGCGAGATTATGACTATTTCATCCAGGACCAAAGGAATTCTATTGGCCTTATTCGGGTCAATTTTTTGGGGCATATCAGGTGTAGCTGCGCAGTTTCTCCTGCAGGAAAGGGGCATGACCTCTGATTATCTGACTGCAGTGCGCACCCTGACCGCAGGCATCATTCTGCTTTTTATCGATGCCGCTGTCAATAAAAACAATATTTTCCAGATATGGCACGACAAGGAAAGCAGCCTGCGGCTGATTGCCTTTGGACTGCTCGGTATGATGTCTGTACAGTATACATATTTTGTCGCCATTGAATACAGCAACGCTCCTACCGCTACCATCATCCAATATCTCATGCCGGTTATCATCCTGCTTTGGGCAGCTGTCACCGAAAAAAAGCTGCCTCGACCTTCTCAGGTCATGTATGCAGGACTCGCGATTTTAGGTACTGCTCTGCTGGCTACCCACGGCAGCCTTACCACCCTGAATATTTCCGGCAGAGCTTTGCTGTGGGGAATCATCAGTGCCTTTGCAGCAGCCTTTTACACTGTACAGCCACGCTGGCTGCTCATGCGTTGGCCATCCACCCAGGTTATCGGCTGGGCCATGCTTATCGGCGGCTTTGGCATTTCTCTTATCTATCCGCCCGTCAGCTATCCCGGCACTCTGGATTTCCTTGCCCTGTGCAGTCTGGTATATATTTGTATTCTGGGCACCGCACTTGCCTTTTGGGCGTATGTTACCAGCACCAAATACATTTTGGCTCAGGAAGCAAGCATCCTGAACGCCACCGAGCCATTGGCATCTATTGTATTTTCTGTCCTGCTGCTCAATGTGGTTTTCCAGCTGCCGGAAATAATCGGCTCACTGCTGATTATCATTCCCATTCTATTTATCACTTTAAAGAAAAAATAACGGTAGCAAAACAGGGCTGCAATGCATGAAGAGAGCACTCCTTGCATTGCAGCCCTGTTATTTTGTTTTTATATTTTATGGAAAGCTATTCAGCAGCCTGCGCTTTGCTTCGTAAAGCCATTCTCAGAAATACTGTAGCTGCCATTGCTGAACTGAACCGTATCAATATGGTCAGCCGAGGTGAACCAGTCAGAAATAGTCAGGGAATTGGTCGTATCCATACCGGTCTGCTGATAGGAAATAACCAGGTCATTGTTGTTCTGGCTGATGGAATACTCCTTGGCGTTGAACGCATTGGTGAACTGAATGACATCCTCTGAAGCACCGCCTGCAATGGTATCATTGCCGAAGGTATTGCCAAAAACAAAGG
>JAQUZO010000085.1 GCA_028691285.1 Anaerovibrio sp.
ATTTAGCTGCCAGTACCTTTTCATCAAACATTACACTTGCCAAATCCTGTAACATATTATATTCTCCTTTAACCCTCATTTTATGTATAGTATAAGATAAAAAATCTTTTTGTATGCTCATCTGCCAGAGCCTCTGCAAATCTGCGTCCACCTGCCAGGCACAGAATATCCTCGCCGCTGACAACCAGCCACAGCTTGTCCCGCTCCTCGCGGGCAATCTTGCTGTCAATCAAAAAATCCTTCAGCTTCTTGTGCCCGTTGGGCAGCCTTATCCGATCTCCCGGAAGGCGGTGGCGGAGCAGCAATGGCTGCCGGCATTTATCCAGGTCTCCATAGATTGCCTTTCTGCCATCAGAAAAGTCCGGCAGCGTCCCGCTCACCTCTGCGGCAATGGAGCTGCCATCCGGCAGAATGGTGAGTCCGGGTATCTCCAGGGGAATCACTGTGGTTTTTGCACAGCCTTCTACGATATCCATTTTATCATCATTTTCTGAAAAGGAAATGGTTTTTTTAATTATATATAAAAATTCATAGGAAATTTTCGCTCGGAGATCAAAGGGCAGCTCCAGGCTGCTCCCCGTGATTCCCCTTTTGACCAGCTGCAGGACAGCCTCCACCTGATTAAAGGGCAGCCAGCAGCCGCTGAGCACAGCCCCCAGCTGCTGCACAAGACGGCGCTGCACCGATAAATGGCACTGCAAAAGGCTCCTGCAGCTGCAGGAAGATCCATTTGGTATAGTCTGGACCAGCTCTGCTCGGGCGTTTTCCGCAGCCTGCTGCAGGAAATCCTCATCTGCTGCTGCCAACGCCGCCATTTGGCGCAAAGCTGTCTTTACTGCCGGATTGTATTCCCTCTGCAGTACAGGCAGCAGCTCCAATCGCAGCTTATTGCGGGTACAGTCCGCTTCATCATTGGTTGCGTCGTGCCTTGGGTTCAGCTCTCTCAGCGCACAATAAGCCGTCAGCTTTTCCTTGTCAGCAAAAAGCAGCGGACGGATAATATCCCCCTGCCTTGGTCTCATGCCGGCCAGCCCTTTGACCCCGCTGCCCCGCAGCAGATGGAGCAATACGGTTTCCGCCTGGTCGTCTCCGTGGTGTGCCGTTGCAATTACCACCGTCCCATTTGCCGTCTCCGCTGCCAGCTGCTCCTTTATCTGATGTAAAAATCCATATCTCAGGCGACGGGCTGCCGTTTCCAGGGACTCTCTGGCAGCTGCCGCTTCCGCTGGCACATTCGCTGCTCCCATAAAGCACGGCACATGCCGCTGCCTGCAGAAATCCCTGACAAAAGCTGCATCTGCCACGGAAGCCCCGCCTCTGATGCCATGCTCAAAATGAGCGGCACAAACCCTTATGCCAAGCCTGTCCTGCAGCCTGTCCAGGATGTCCAGAAGTGCCAGAGAATCTATGCCGCCGGAGCAGGCTGTCAAAACCACCGTCCCTGGAGGCAGAGCTATATTTTTATCCCAATTCTGTTCAAAATCTTTTATCAGTTTCATCATTCAATCTAAAAAAGAGCACCCCAACAAGGATGCTCCTTTGCTCCATATTCATTCTGACAGTTATCTTCTGCGTCCGCCGCCCCGGCCGCCCCGCTTGCTGTCCGTCTTGCGGCTCAAATCAGTCAGACGCTCATCGCTGTCCTTTAAAAACCTGGACAGCTTATCTTCAAAGGAAGCACCACCGCTGCCGCCGCCAAAACGGCTGCCGCGGCGAAAGTCATTGCCGCCGGCCCGGAATCCATCATTGCGCTGAAAAGGTGCACCGCCCTCCCGCTGAGGACGAGGAGCAAAATTTCTCTGTTCGCGCTGAGGCTGCTCCTCCGGCTTTTTCTCCTGAGCCTGCTTGACGGAAAGTCCGATCTTCCCTTTTTCGTCAATAGATAGAATCTTGACCTTGATTTTATCCTGCTCCTTGAGGAAATCCTTGACATCCTTTACATAGACATCCGCAACCTCTGAAATATGCACCAGCCCCACCTTATTTTCCGGCAGGTTTATAAAAGCACCAAAATTAGTAATGCCGCTGACTACACCCTCAACAATATTTCCGACTTCAATGGACAAAATACTTCCTCCTCAAAAAACTAGCTTATTCGTCATTATACCCTCACAGCGGGCAAGGTGTCAATTATTTATTAGCGGCATAGATATACGGCATTTCTCCCTGACGCGTCATGCCAAGCTCCTCACGGGCCAGCTTTTCCACATAGGCATCATCAGACAGCAATGCATTTTCATCCCTGAGCTGCTGGTTTTCATTTTTGGCAGTCGACAAACGCTCCTGAGCCACCGTCAAATCCGTGTTCAGTGCACTGATGGTAAGCTGCTGATTGATCAGGATCCAGCTGCTGTAGCCTACAATAAGCACCAAAAGCACCAAAAACCAGTTCATACCACGCTTCCTGTCCTTGGCTTCAATTTTTTCTTTTCTCATTGGCATCTCCTACTTTTCGCACCACTGAAAATAACTGGTACTGGCAATCTGCCTGTAAAGGGAGTCACATTCATCGCATTTAAAGCGCGCCACCGTATCCGACATATCCGCACGGCCGTCCACAATTTTTACAGCGTCAGGCTCCAGGAACCGCATGACTGCACCGCAGCGGGGACACGCACAATGCCCGTCGGCATCCAGCTTCAGCTGTGTAGGCGGCAGGTCACCGACAGCCTTGATGCGGCGCTTGGGAGGCAGCGGCCGGACAGGAGCTGTGCTGTCTTCCTGAAGCTCAAAAACCTCATACAGCCCGGAGCTCAAAAGCTCCCGGTAAAATATACGGCAGCCGCGGCAAACATAGCGCGGCTTGACATTTTCATAATCAACTCTGCCGTCAATCACCCGCACGGCACCGCCCTCACTGAAAATCATGGGACTGCCGCACCTGGGACACGGATACTCTCCCTGCGCATTGGCTGCCAGTTGTACTACCGGATCTGCACTCTGCCTCCTGGGCGAAGCATCCTTTTTCTTCCCAGTCCTTACCGCAGCCTGCTGCTCATCCAGTGCCGACAAAACCTCCGGTGTCAAGGCAAAAACATCATAATAGCCTGTATGCAGAAGCTCCCGGTAAAAAGAACCGCAGCTGCGGCATACATGCTTATCCTTGACATTATCGTAATCGGCTTTGCCATTTACTATGCGCACCTGGCCGCCGGTCAAACACTCTAATCCCTGATGACACTCAGGGCATAAAAAAACGCCATTTTCTTTTTTTAATTTGCTCACTGTCAAACTGCATCACCCCAATACCCTAATTTGGAGGAACAACCCACTCTCTACGGAGCTGTCTTTGTTTTGATAATCGCCATTATTTCCTGCACGGCAGCAGGGCGGCTGTGTTTTTCTGCTGCCAGCGCCATATCGGCCAGGCGGACGGGCTGTGCCAGCAGTCTCCGGATTATATAGGCCAGATTGTCACCGGCATGCAGCCAAACCGCAGCACCGCTGCCGGACATATATCTGGCATTATCCGTTTCCGGTCCGGGTATCGGTTCATGAAGCACCATCGGCAGGTGCAGCGACACAGCCTCCGTCAGGGTCAGCGCTCCCGGCTTGGTAACCAGAATATCCGCTGCCCCCATCATCAGGCAAATCCTGTCCGTATAGCCAAAAGCCCTTATGCTGTGATGCGAAGCTGCTCCCAGCTGTTCTGCCCGCTGCCTGAGCTTGTGGTTCCTGCCCGCTGCAACCAATATCTGCAGCGGCTCCTGGAGAGACTCAAGCTGCTCCAGGGCACGAATCATGTTCCCCAGCCCCAGTCCACCGCCCATCACCAGCACTACAGACCTGTCCAGCTCCAAAGCAAGCGCCTCTCTGCAGGCAGCCTTATCCTGCTCCTGATGGAAAATCTCATCTACAGGGATACCGGTCACATGAATGGTTTCCTCAGCTATCCCATCAGCCACCAGCTGCTTCTTCATAAACTCACAGCCTACAAAATACAAATCCATATTAGGACAGATCCACATCTGATGTACAGAATAATCCGTAATGACAGCAGCCGACAAAAACTTCCTCCGCCAGCCACTTCCCAGATGAGAGGCCGCCTCTGCCGGAAATGGATGGGTGCAGATAAGCACATCCGGCTGATGCCGCCGCAGCAGTTTTTTGATGGACCTTGACATCACATAGGCCATCAGCAGCTGGATAAAGCCGCCCTTTTTTTTGCCGGCTGTAAACTGATACATAAATTCATACAGATTGGGCACGAAGGCCAATATCTTCAGATAACAGCTTTTCATCAGGGCATTGAATGCCGAGGTGCGCCAGCTCATAAAATCAACGATTTCCAGCTGTGCTCCGGGAAAGCTGCTTTCTATCCCGGCTGCAATGGCATTGGCGGCTTTCTCGTGTCCCGAGCCAATGGATGCAGTAACCAGCAGAAATCTCTTTCCCATAAACTCACCTCTATCAAAAGCTGGTGCCCTCGCTATGACATTGCACAAAATTTTATCATAGGTTTTCTTTTTATTCTAACATACAGCAAAGCCATCTATCAACAAAAAATGCTATTATTCCCCATCAGGTAAGGCCTCCGTCAACGCTCCAGAGCGCTCCGTTGACAAATCCCGCTCCCTCACTGCACAAAAAGGCTATGACCTCCGCCACTTCTTCCGGTTCGGCAATCCTGCCCAAAGGGTAGACCGAGCTCATTTCCAGCAGGGCCTGCTCTGGATCCTGATAGCTCCTGAGCTGCTTTTCCGTCAGGGGGGTCATCACATCCCCCGGGCAGACTGCATTGATGCGGATGCCCCATGTCCCCAGCTCCAAGGCCATCGCCTTGGTAAACATATTCACCGCTCCCTTGGAGGCGCAATAGGTACTGCACAGCATATTACCCTGCAGCCCGGCATCAGAGGAAACATTGACGATACAGCCTTCCTGCTGCTGCTTCATGATTTCCAGGGCAAATTTCGTCATAAAAACCGTACCCTTCAGATTTACCGCCAGCATGCGGTCAAAAAACTCCTCCGTGACATCCTCAAGGGCACGCTCGGAATAAATGCCTGCTGAATTGACAAGCACATCCAGGCTGCCGCCCCACCTGGCTGCTGCCTTGACCACACGCTGACAATCCGCAGCTTTGGAAACATCCCCTGAATAATAAGCTGCCTTGCCCTGAGGGAACTCATTTTTCAACAGTGCCAGAGCCTGCCTGCCCTTCAATTCATTTCTGCCCATGAGTGCAATCTGGCATCCCTGCTGCAAAAACACCTCGGCAGCCGCCAGTCCAATGCCGGAGGTGCCTCCTGTAATCAAAACCACCTTAGCCATAAACAATTCTCCTATATCCGAACCCATATAAAACAAGGCCGCTTCCGTCAATACAGAAGCAGCCCCGTCTGGATTATCCAAAATTACTTTTTGCTCTTTTTCTTACCCTTTGCAGGCTTCTTGACATTGACAGCCTCTTTCAAAGCCTTGCCTGGCTTAAAAGAAGGATTCTTGGAAGCAGGGATTTGAATTTCCTCACCGGACTGCGGATTGCGTCCCATGCGAGCGGCTCTTTCTTTGACCTCAAAAGTACCAAAGCCAATGATCTGTACCTTTTCACCCTTTACCAGAGCCTCCTGGATACTTGCAAAAATACCTGCAGCTGCCTTTTCTGCGTCCTTCTTAGTGATACCGGCCTTCTCAGCAAGCTTTGCAATCAACTCAGATTTATTCATTTTTTTTCCCCCTCAAATTATAAAGTCCTCAGCATTCGCCTATTATCAGCAAATTCCCTTGGCAATTGCTTACAATATACCATAAACACTGGGATTTTGCAAAAATTACAGACTATTTTTTCTGATTTTTTCGAGATTTTCTGATTTTGGCTTCATTCCAGAATCCATCGAGCTGCTCCAGACTGAAATCCTGCCATCGGCCGCCCTGCCGCCGAACCGTTTCTTCCACAAAAGCAAAGCGCTGCCTGAATTTTTTGTTGCTGGCCAGGAGGGCCATTTCACTGTCTGTTTTCAGAAAACGGGAAAGATTTACAATGCTGAACAGGACATCACCCAGCTCCTCCTGGATATGCCCGGAATCATTTTCTGCCACGGCCTCTCTAAGCTCCTGCAGCTCCTCCTGAATTTTCTCCCACACAGGTTCTGCCTCCTGCCAGTCAAACCCGACCTTGGCAGCCTTACCCTGCAGCTTCTGGGCACTCATCAGCGCAGGCAGATCCCGGGGTACACCATCCAGAATATGCTTCCGGTATGCCTTTTCTTCCTGCTTTGCAGCCTCCCAGCTCAAAAGAGCTGCACCTGCATCAGAGGCCTGCAGCTCTCCGAATACATGAGGATGGCGGCGCACCAGTTTCTCCGTTACTCCATCCACCACATCCTGCATGGAGAAATCCCCTGCTTCCTCTGCCATGCGGGCATGGAAAACCACCTGCAGGAGCAGGTCTCCCAGCTCCTCCCGCAGCAGCTCCGCATTTTCCAGGTCTATAGCCTCTATCACCTCATAGGCTTCCTCAATCAGATTCCTGCGGATGCTCTTATGGGTCTGGGCAATATCCCAGGGGCAGCCGCCCGGCTCACGCAGCGTTTTGATGATTTCCTTCAGCGGCGCAACATCAAAGGAAGGCTTTTCTGGATAAGGCCTGATATAAAGGCTGGTAAGATAATCTATATCCTGCTGACGGTCAAGCTCATACAGAGGAATCTCCCGGATGGATTCATCAGGCATCCCCAGCTTATGGATATAGACAACCGGATATTCATCCGGCAGCACCTCCATCAGACTCAGCTTGGTGTCCGATGCAATCTGCTGATTGTACACCTGAGTCACGACCATCCCTGTAGGCATGTCCACGGGCAGACGCTCAAAGTCTTCCGCATCAATAATGGTCAGTCCGTCAATTGGATCAATGCCCAATTTGCCGTAAAGCACCTCCACGAAGCTCATGCCTGGCAGGATTTCCAGCGTTATCTGCCCTGCCGGCAGCTCAGCAGCCCTGCTTCTCAGCAAAACAACCGTTTTTTCCGCCACCATCGGACTGCCCGGCACTGCATATACAAGGTCCATGCCGGAGCATGCCTTTGCAATCAGGTCATCTGCAATGCGTCCATAGAGCTGCTCAAAATCCGCAGCTGCCTCATAAAAGCTGTCATAGGATACAAAGCTCACACCACGCTCAGCCAGCAGCGGCACGGTAGGATGCCTGGCTGTGCGCAGATACAGATGCTCCGCCTGCTGCATCAGCTCCCAGCTCTCCAGTGTAATATAGCCAAAATCACCGGGCCCAAGCCCAACAACCTTAATACTGCCCATTATAACCTCCATCATCCTACAGCCAGTTTTTCAACCAGCTTCAGCACAAATTCATGCACCCTTTGCTTCGCCAGTGCCTTCACGGAAATACGCATCAGGTTTCTTTCCTGCAAGATCTTCAGATATGATTTAAGCATACCGGAAAGCTCCACCATGCTCTCCACCTTGATATTTGGCTTGCCCCGGAAATACAGCTCCAAAAACA
>JAQUZO010000086.1 GCA_028691285.1 Anaerovibrio sp.
CCCAGCAGCTTATCTATTTTCTCATTCATCGCAAACTCTACTTTTATCTATAATTTTACAAGCAAAAAGGAGCCTCCCAAAGGAGACCCCTCAAACTCACTTACTCAGCAGTGAAAGGCAAGAGTGCGATATTACGGGCACGCTTGATAGCAACTGTCACCTGACGCTGATGCTTGGCACAGTTGCCTGAAATACGGCGAGGCAAAATCTTGCCGCGCTCAGTGATGTAACGACGCAGCTTGGCTACATCCTTGTAGTCAATCTGCTCAACCTTATCTACGCAAAAACTGCAAACCTTTTTACGAGGCCTTCTGCTTCTGTCACGCTTGATCAAAGTATATTCCCTCCTTCAATACGGAATATCATTCCTTCGGAATGTCACCTTCATGGACTGCCATGAATCTTAGTCCTCTGCTTTAACAATCATGTGCTTCAGCAGCTCATCAGTAATCTTCATTACACGATCAGCCTCAGATACACATGCAGGCTCTGCTGAGATATTCAGCATTACATAATAGCCCTCGGTGCAGTCCTTGATCTCATAAGCAAGACGCTTCTTGCCCCAGCGATCCTCACTGTCAACTGTACCGCCATTGTCAGCAATCAACTTGGTGAACTTCTCAACTACAGCGTTGGTTGCCTCTTCTTCCATTGGTTTAACAATGAATATGACTTCGTACTTTCTCACGAAATCACCTCCCTCTTTGGTCTTTGGCTCCTCTCTTGCGGAGGAGCAGAGAAAGTTTACAAATGTTATTTGCAACTATCCTGTCCTTTTGACTAAGTGATTATATCATTTATTGTACTGCTGTGCAAGTTATTTTTTATACAAAGCAGTAAAACAGCAAAAAATAAAAACACCATCAGCCTGTGATGGTGTATAAATTCAATGGCAGGGGTAGCTGGACTCGAACCAACGCATACTGGATTCAGAATCCAGTGCCTTACCAACTTGGCGATACCCCTATATGTATTGTGTCGCGAACAACAAATATTATATGCCGTTTTTTGCGGCATGTCAATAGTTTTATAATTTTTTTAGATATTTGGCAGCTGCCAGTCAACAGGCGTTTCACCAACAGAGGCCAAAAAGCTGTTGACTCTGGAAAAAGGCCTGCTCCCAAAGAAGCCCCTGTAGGCAGATAACGGGCTGGGATGCGGCGATTCCACAATAAAATGCCTGGCATTGGTAATCATCGCCTTTTTGCGTCTGGCAGGAGCACCCCACAGCACAAAAGCTACGGGCTTTTCCCTTTCATTGAGCAGAGAAATGATCTTGTCCGTAAAAATCTCCCAGCCCTTGTCACGATGGGAATTTGCCCTGTGTGCCTGCACCGTCAGCACAGCATTCAACAGCAGCACCCCCTGCCGTGCCCATGGCTCCAGACAGCCATTGTTAGGTGTATGGCAGCCCAAATCCGTTTCCAGCTCCTTGAAAATATTGATGAGGGACGGCGGCGGCGGCACATTGGGCTGTACCGAAAAGCTCAGGCCATGTGCCTGCCCCGGCTCATGGTAAGGATCCTGTCCCAAAATCAAGACCTTGGTATCTGCATAGCTGGTGTAATGCAGGGCGTTAAAAATATCATACATACCAGGAAAAACCTGCACACTTCTGTATTGTCCGATCAGATACTGCCTCAGCTCCCGATAATAGGGCTTCTGCATTTCTTCTGTAAGATACTGTTCCCAGTCATTTTTAAAAATCTGCATTCTGCCATCTCCTCTGCTGCTGTCATCAAATTCACTGCAAAGATATACACGGTTTATTTTACCATAATACCTGTCAACTACAAAGGGCAGCAATCAATAATTCCTACTGACTGCTGCCCTATAATTTCAATTTTCAGGTATGATACGAAAGTTATGCACAATTTTATCCACATTTATCATAAAACTTGTGCATAACACCACACTTATCCACTTTTAGTGCGCCAAGGCCTTGTGGAGATATTTCAGTACCTGCTCACCGGTTTCCATTTCCATAACCTTTGCCAGATGCTCTTTGGCCTCCTCAAAGGTAACTGAACGCAGCATCTCCTTCACCCGCGGTATGGACGGCGCACTCATGCTCAATTCATGGATGCCCATTGCCATCAGGATAACGGCCGCATAAGGATCGCTGGCCATCTCGCCGCACATACCAGACCAGATACTGTGGTCATTGGCAGACTTAATGGTGCGCTGAATCAGCTGCAGCACAGCCGGATGAAAATGATTGTACAAATAGCCTACATTTGGATTGACACGATCTACAGACAGCGTGTACTGAACCAAATCATTTGTCCCAATACTGAAAAAATCAACATATTTGGCAAAAATCGGCGTCATTACCGCTGCAGCAGGTGTTTCAACCATAATGCCAAGCTGCACAGAGGTGGAATATTCCTTCCCATCGTCCTCCAGCTCCTGCATCGCCTCTCTGACAAAGGCTCTCAGGCGAAGGATTTCATCAACGCTGACAACCATCGGTGCCATAATGGCAGCCCTGCCGTAAACACCGGCACGCAGGATGGCCTTCAGCTGCGGCATAAACAAATCACGGCGGTTCAGGCTGATGCGGATTGCCCGATAGCCCAAAAACGGATTATCCTCATGAGGTATATTCAGATACGGCAGCGGCTTATCTCCGCCGATATCCATCGTACGGATGACACACAGCTCCCCATTGCAGGCCAATACGGCCTTCTTGTAGCTTTCAAACTGCATCTCCTCAGACGGAATGTCCTCGCGGCCCATAAATACAAACTCCGAGCGGAACAATCCCACACCTCTGTTGCCATACTTTGCCGCATTTTCAGCATCACTTGGACTGCCGATATTGGCAGCCAGCTGCACCTCCACCCCATCGGTGGTCACGGCAGGCAAATCCCTCAGAGCTGCGTAGCGTGCCTCAGCAGCCCTCTGCTGCGCCAGCTTCGCTTCATACTCCTTCAAGACATCTGCATCAGGCTCAACGATAATCAAGCCCTTATTGCCGTCCAAAATGACTCTGGTACCGTCAGCCAGCTCATCTGTCCGGTGCTCGATTCCCACGATGGTAGGAATCGCCCGGGATTTGGCAATGATAACAGAGTGACAGGTCGTGCTCCCCTGTCCCATGATAACGCCCGCTATCTTATCATCCGGCACGCCGGCAATCACAGAAGGCTCCACCTCATAGCCGCAGAGCACGACCATATCGTCACCGATTGCCGGCTCCTTGATGCCTAAAATCTTACAGGCGATACGCTTGCTCACATCAAGCACATCCGCTGCACGCTCACGCAAATACTCATCATCCATAGCCTGGAAAATCTTTGCTGATTCTGCGGCAGAGGACAGCACCGCTGCCGGCGCATTGCCCATTTCCTGGATTTTGTCAGTCATACCATCAGTCAGCATCGGATCCTGCGCCAAGAACATGTGCGCTTCCATGATATTTGCCTGTTCATCATGACCGGCTTTTCGCATCTGTTCAACACTGTTTTCCAGCGCATCGGCAACCTCAGCAACAGCCTCATTCAGCTTTTCCAGCTCCTCGTCAACCGTCCCCGGCTGATAAGCTGCCAGATATCCATCCAAGGCCTGACCAGCCTTCATAATCGTACCGATGGCAATACCCGGGATTGCTCCCATTCCCTGCAATTTTTCTGGCATAATAAATCCGTCCTTCCGAAACCTGATATTCAGCGTTAATTAATCTTCACCAAATCCGGATTCAATCATGCTCCCAAACTTCTCAACAGCCTCATTTTCATCAGGACCGTCAGCAGATACAGTAACTACAGTTCCCTTTTTTGCCTGCAATGTCATAATGCCCATCAGGCTCTTGGCATCGGTCTTTTTGCCGGTAGCGTCCACAGACAAAGTAACCTTGGCCTGAAATGCCCTTGCCTCCTTGGCAATCTGCCCGGCCGGACGAGCGTGCAGCCCCTGTGAATTGGTGATAGTGAATTTTTCTTCGCGCATTTTGACCCCTCGTTTCTTTAATTGTGTTATACTGTATATAACTTTTATATAATTCCACTGTTTAATAACTTCGACATCAATACAAACTTCCCTGCTTTTCGGGTGAAATTTCTTGGTGCTCGGCAGGAAATATTTACTATGTATTTTTGCACATTTTTTCAGTGAAAATTATTCCGCTGTATTATTGTACAGATATTGTATGATATTTGCAACCCCAAAACAATACAAATCAAAAAAAAGATTAAAAACAAAATTTCAGTGTTATGATATCATAATTTTTGTTATAATACTCTAAAGCAGGTTTTTCAGCGTTCAATAAGCCTGTTGTATGATATAATAAAAATAAACAATAATAAATCGTGGTGGTTCTATTTTGATATTTTTTGTAATAGCAGCTTCTATCATGGCAGTCTGCATTATATCCATTCACAAGCTGGCAAAGCATTTTGATGTAGAGCTGCCGCTGGCCTCTTTGGTTCTGTGCGGCTGTTCTGCACTGCTCATTAATTTTTTCGTCATTTCCGTAACGCCCTTTTTGACTAAAACCTACTATTATATAGTAGGGAGCATGGTTCTTTTTGCAGCGGCGGGAACAACATGTTATAATAAATACCTGTTATACAGAAAAACCAGGCTGGCCGGAGCCGACATCCTGCCCCATGTGGAGATGGCGGCAGAATATGCCGCACAGCAGCAGCCTGCCGCAGCTGTGCGCCGGGAAACTGCATATACCCCACAGCAGGCAGAAGAAAGTATGCAGGAAGAGACATTTTCTGCTTCTGCCGAGCAGCCGGCAGAGACAGAAGTGGCTGCTTCCCGCGAAATAACCACTGCCGATGATAAAATAAAAAAAGCTGATATCACAGCACCGCCGGATGCTCCGTCGGAAGCAGCTGCCCCTCCGATTTTTGAGGAGGCAGCCAGAGGCACTCCTGACAGCGAGGCCCTGCCTGCTGATGAAAAGGAAGCCGAAGGAGACGGCACTGGCTGTGCAGACGATGGCAGTGAAGCGGACAAAGCGTGCAAAGCAGACGATGTCTGCGTCGAAGATACCGCAGATGTGATTTGTGCAGCAGACGGCAGTGATGCCGCAGACACTGCCGGGATTGAAGCCAGCACGGAGGATGTGCCTGAGGATTTGGCTCAGCAGCTTGCCGAATTGTCCACCATGGACCAGCTTTTGGACTTTGCCTTTGAGCAGAGGCTGCAGCTGCACAGGCAGCAGGCCCTGAAAGCCTATGAAGCTGCCCTCAGCCGTTATCGCACCGACAGCTATGCCCCGTTTATCGTCATAGAAATCACCAATATCTGCAAATCTTTGGGACAGTACGCCGCTGCGGCTGACTGCTTCAGGGATGCGATGGATATTCCTGCCATCCAGGCTGACGCCGCCATCAGGCAGCAGTTCGAGGACAGTATACGCTACCTGGAAATCGTGCAGGAGGTGCTGCGGTCTGCCCGGCTGCCAGCTTTGCCGCTGGATGACATCCCACAAAACTATATGTCACAGATCGAGTCTATCTACACTAGCAGAAAGTCTCGCTAAATAAAATATTTTCAGGAGGATTTCCCATGAAAAAAAGTGTTGAAATTATTGGCCTGCCGGTGATTAGCATTACCGAAGGCCGCGAATTGGGCATGAGCAAATCTTTGCTCATTGATGCCAAAAATGGTACGATTGCTGCAATTACCATCGAGGATGAGGACTGGTACAGAGGTGTCAAGCTGCTGCCGTATGCCTCCGTCATCGCCATCGGTGAAGATGCCGTTACCATTACCAGCAGTGAAAATATCCTGACTCTTGAGGATGCAGGCGACTACGAAGCCATGATGGATGCCAACATCAAGATAATCGGCACCAAGGCCATCACCAAATCCGGTACGATCCAGGGCAAGGTTGTTGAAATCTATATTGGCGAGACCGGCAATGTGGAGAAATGCGAAATCGAATCCCGTGATGGCAGCCTGTCTGAAATCACGGCTGAGCAGATCTCTATTTTCGGCAAGCAGGTAACTGTCATCGATTCCGATATTGAAAAAAAAACTGAAATCATAGCACCCCAGGCTGCTGCAGCGGTAGCAGCTCCGGTAGAGGTGTCTGCTGAAGCAAAACCGGCAGCAAAGGCTGAGGCAAAGGAAGCTGCTGAAAGCAAGGAAAAGTCCGCTGCCAAGGAGGAACCAAAGGCTGAAAGCAAGCCGGAGGCAAAGGCTGCTCCAGCCGCTCCGGAAGCAAAAGCCGAGGAAAAGAATGCCCCGGCCGCTGACGAGACGCCAAAGGTCGTTCCTGCTGCTCCAAAGGCTGCTGACCCATCCATTCAGATGGCTGACAAGGCTACGGAAGAGCGTCACCGCCGCTTCCTGCTGGGCAAGACCGTCTCCCGCAAAATCACCACCGACTCCGGCGTTGTCCTGGTAGAGGAAGGCGCCGTTGTCACCGAGGAAGTGCTGCAGAAGGTCAAAATTGCCAACAAGCTGATTGAGCTTTCTATGAATGTAAAATAACTAACTCAAAAAATCCTGATATCCCCAGGGATGTCAGGATTTTTTCATATCCGGGAGGAAACAGAAATGGAAGAAAAAATCAACGATGATATACTTGCCCACCTGTACAATTTCTACAATGACAATCCCTATGTCAAATTATTGCACATCCGGATTGAAGAAGTTGCCTACGGCAGGGTCACCCTGTCAATGGAGGCCTCGGAGAAGCTCTCCAACTTTTACCATATCATGCACGGCGGTGCGCTGATGAGCCTGGCAGACACCGCTATGGGCGCTACCTGCCTGTCAGTAAACAAAAAAGTTGTCACCCAGTCCATGAACAGCCATTTTATCCGTGCTGTTTCCGAAGGCACCAGACTGTTTGCCTCCGGTACAATCCTCCACAACGGCCGCAAGACTCTGGTCTGCGAAACCAGGCTCACGGATGAAGAGGGCAATCTTTTTTGTCAGGCAACAGGCAATTTTTTTGTCATTGGTCCCTGTATAGATGCACCTGTCTAAATTTGTATAACCTTTTGGATTTTAAAAATATCACTATCCTCCTATTGTGTACACTGCACAAAAACAATAATGCCCAAATCATGATACTTTAATAAAAACTTCGCAAAAAATAATTATTATTGTCATACATTTTCTTGACAACGGTCCTCGAAAAAGCTATACTGTTCTCAGGTTAAAGAGATGGCTTTGCCGTTTTCCCGCACTTATTTGTTGCTTTTATTGATTGCGGTGGATGTCATGTAACCGTTGAGCAGGGTGGAAGTGTTTCCACCCTTTTTCTCTGCCCGAAAATAACAAATAGCCTATCATTTGAGCAG
>JAQUZO010000087.1 GCA_028691285.1 Anaerovibrio sp.
GATGCGTCCCAAATCAGCTTATTCTCGTTCAGCTCCACATCACAGTCATAAATTCCCAGCAAAACACTTCCCAAAGCAGTTTGCGAAATCATTCCCCCCGGCTGAAAATTGTCAATGACCAGCGCTCCCGGCTCCCGGCGCAGTGCTTTGGTATGCTTTACCATATCCAGCATATCATAAGGCGGGTCATAAAGCCCCTGGCAATGGCTTTCCTCAAAAATAAAGAAAATATGCCCCGGCTTTTTGATTTTTGCCCCCTGGGCCTGCCGCCTGAAATGACACAACGGATTTTCTCCCGCCTCTCCCCTGAAAGCCGGCTGTACGAGGCGGATATCCTTCAAGGCCTCACTGTCCTCCTTGGCAATGAATTCCGGGGCAGGATGCTTCCAGACGATTTTCAGTGCCACCAGATCATCCATAGTCGCCTTAGCAAGAAAAATATCATTCTTGACCTCGGCAGGCACCTCATCCCACTCCGGCTTCAGGCGATGCCTGAAGGTACCGCCGAAATTGAACCAGTAATACAGGGCTGCCGCCAAAAGGAAAATTACCGTATTGAGGGCATACTGCCCCGGCAGGCTCCCCAGCTGGGGCAGCGGCAGTACAGGCAGAGCCTGCAGACTGCTGCCTGCCCAAAAGAGCAGGGCGCTGTAGGGAAGCAGCCCCAGGATTATCCATGCGCCGTGATTTTGGTGGAAAAAAATATCCAGCAGATTTTTCTTATCCGCATTTTTCCCCAGCCACATATTGCGGTTGTACACATCATGGAAATGATAATAAAAAATCAGCTTGCCCATGAAAGCCGCATAAAGAATCGCCCCATACACCACAAAAAGCACCAGCCGTACCATGTCGCTGATGCCAAAATAACCTTCTATGAAGCTGGCCGGCAGAGTTACCGCCAGCAGGGTAAGCAGATAAAAGCGGGAATTGATGTCCATACCCCACCAAAAGCCATAGGCAAAGCAGCTTTTCAGCTGGCTTTTCTGCCATTCCCCCAATTTTTTTGGCCCGTCCAGCCAGATGAAAATAAACCGAAAAACGGCGCAGATAAGAGGCGGCACAACAGCCAGCCGCAAATCCTGCTGCCATCCCGCAAAAAAACCTGCAAAGCCTGGTATATCCATTACTCAACCTTCCCCGCTTCCAATAATTTCAGCTTGCCCGCCGCCAGCAGAAGCCCCATCAAAAGCCAGTATTCACGCATGATGGGTACCTGCAGCATACTTGTCTCCGTCATGCCCTCCAGGTGGATGCCTGCCAGAATCCAAATGCCGATCATGCCGTAGGAAACAGTGTTCACGGAACGGCTGAGGGATTTTTCTGCCTGATACAGCTTCACCAGCCGATACAGGATATACCCCTGCAGCATGACAAAGGCTGCCAGTCCGATAAAGCCGCTCTCCATAAAGATCTTGACAAAGCTGCTCTGCTCCAGCACCGCCTCCCATGACATGTGCCAGCTCCAATCGCCCCAGGACACCACGGCATACATCACCATCGAAAAAACCAGCATAAAAGCAGGAATGGTCCGCCTGGCAAATATCCCTTCATCCTGACGGCACATCAGATAAAAAATCGGAATCGCCATCAGCAGATGCGCCGCATAAAAAGCAGTATCGTTGGTAGTACCCACCGGGGCATAATTCTCCCATGCCACCAGCTGATATGCCCCCATCGCATCGCAGACGAATACCGACACCGCAAAAGCAACCAGGATCCATGCCATCCGCCGCCGGGTCTGCAGATAACCGATTCCCATGAACAAAGGGCTCAACCGGTAAATAGTTCCCCACAGCTCACCCAGAGTCTCACCCGGATTGGCTGAGGTCAGAGCAGCCAAAACCTGCAGGACACAGTAAATGCCCACCATCTTGACCAGTCCCTTGTCCATATCAGGCAGGCTGCCTGTGCAAATCTTCTGCGCAAGCATGACCAGCACGCCCAGGACAATACATACACTGGTAGCGGCAATCGAAAAATTGGAGGTCAGTGCAAAAAGCATCATGACTATATACATTAATTCATTCCAGATTCCCAAAATCATCACTCCATACCAGAGATTGTTAATATCCTCATTAGTATATCACAAAATAAAAGAAATAAACACAGGCACCGGCAAGAATTGTGCTGCACAAAAAAAGAGGTATTTTTTACAAATAACCTCTCTGCTGTGTTTATTGAATTTATTCCCAGGATTCTCCATAAGGTGTCTTATGGAGATGCGTCCGCTTCCATTCCAGCGCAAAGCTGACCGTCTGCTTCAGCATGGAGCTTTTGTGATAGGACTGCCTGGGCTGCAAAAAGTCCATGGCACTCACCAGCTTTTTGGTCTCATAGTCATACACCCGGACATTTTGATACTCATAGGAGCCCTCCTGCGTGTCAAAATATGCCCTGTAACGGTACATATAGCCCCCATGCAGCTTGACCAGGTACAAATCGCACAGCACTTCATGCTCACTGGGCAGCTCAATGGAATTGACATCCACATAATAGCCGGTATTGTTATCATAATCCACAAAATAACGGTCTGCCTTGGCCAGAGCTGTCTCTGTGCCCGTCAGCAGCAGTCCGGCGCACAGCACCATTGTCCAAAAACGCAGTCCCCTATATTTTATCTTGAATAAATCCACTCACCAGACTTCCTTCCTGCGGTAAAAATGGTATATAATAGTACCATAGCTTACATTAATCAGCGGAGCTCACCACTGCCTTGACCATCCGCTCAAACCTTACCCTGGGCACCATCACAAAATGACCGCAGCCCTGGCATTTCATGCCAAAATCCATTCCCGTGCGGGTAACCAGCCATAAATCGCTGCCGCAGGGATGGGCCTTGCGCATTTTTACGATATCCCCAACATTAAACCTTAATGGCATAAAAATCATCCTATCTATCAAAGGAGCATATAATTATGAAAGTATCTATTTTGCAGCTGCCTATTGAAGAGGGCAGCCTTGAACACAATCTTGATGCTATGTCCGCCATGCTGGACAAAACCATGAACAGCTCCCAGCGTCCTGATACCATATTGCTGCCGGAGCTGTGGAACACCGGCTTCTATCCGAAGCCCATCTCCCAGTACGCCGACAGCCAGGACAACTGGAAAAACCACATGGGCCGCCTGGCGGCTGAATACACTGTGAACATCGTGGCCGGCTCCATTGCGGTAGAACATGATAAAAATATCTACAACACCTGCTATATTTTTGACCGGGCAGGCAAAAACACAGCATTCTACGAAAAAACCCATCTGTTTTCCCCCGCCAGAGAGGACCAGGATTTTACCCCGGGCAGCCGGCTGACAGTCTTTCAGCTGGACAGCATCAAATGCGGCATCATCATCTGCTATGACCTGCGTTTTCCTGAAATAGCGCGCCAGCTGGCACTGCAGGATATTTCCATTCTCTTTGTGGCAGCCGCCTGGCCGATAGAACGCATCCAGCACTGGGATACCCTGCTGCGTGCCAGGGCCATCGAAAACCAGATTTTTGTCGCCGGAGCCAACGGCATCTCACCCAACCTGGGCGACAGCATGCATCTGGGCGGCGGTTCTGCCATTTATGACCCCTGGGGCTGTCTGCTGGCACAAGGCTCCACTGATGACCTGGAGGGAGAAATCCTCCAGGCCAATCTGCAGCCCGGCAGAATCAGTCAGATCCGCAGGGACATCAATATCTTTCAGGACAGAAGGCCGGAGCTTTATACATTGAAGCGGAAGTAGGTAACATCTCCGTCCTGCATGATATAGTCCTTGCCCTCCAGGCGGACCTGACCCTTTTCCCGGGCGGCAGCGGTAGAGCCTGCTGCTGTCAAATCGTCAAAATTGACTATTTCTGCCCGGATGAAGCCCCGCTCAATATCAGAATGAATCTTGCCGGCAGCCTTTGGCGCAGTCGTCCCTTTGACAATCGTCCAGGCACGGCACTCGTCAGAGCCTGCGGTCAGGAAGGTCATCAGCCCCAGCAAATCAAAGGCTGCATGAATGAGCTTTTCCAAACCGGACTCCTCCAGCCCCATTTCATGAAGGAACTCTCTTGCTTCCTCAGCATCCAGCTCGGCAATCTCAGACTCCACGCGGGCAGAAATTGCTACCACCTCGGCATTTTCCGATGCAGCATATTCCTTTACTCTCTGTACATAGGGGTTTTCCGCATCGGCTGTGGCAACCTCATCCTCGCCCACATTAGCTACATAGAGCGTCGGCTTCATGGTCAGGAAATTCATTTCCTGGATCATTTCCAGCTCGTCCTCGGACAGCCCTGCACTGCGAACGGTTCTGCCTTCGTCCAGGGCTGCTTTTATTTTGCCCAGAACTGCCTCCTCGGCCTTTGCCTCCTTGACACCGGCCTTGGCGAGCTTCACCAGCTTCTGCATACGCCGCTCCAGCACCTCCAGATCTGCCAGGCACAGCTCTGTATTGATAATCTCAATATCACGAATCGGGTCAATGGAGCCTTCCACATGGGTAATATCTCCATCCTCAAAGCAGCGCACTACCTGAGCCACCGCATCTACCTGACGGATGTGCTCCAAAAATTTATTGCCCAGACCCTCACCCTTGGAGGCACCCTTGACCAGACCGGCAATATCTACAAACCGGAAGGCTGCCGGTGTGGTCTTCTTGGAAGCATACATTTCATGCAGCACCTGCAGACGCTTATCCGGTACATCCACAATCCCCACATTCGGCTCAATCGTGCAGAATGGGTAATTGGCAGCCTCTGCGCCTGCCTTGGTAATCGCATTAAAAAGGGTACTTTTGCCTACATTTGGCAGTCCTACGATGCCAACCTCTAAGTTACTCAAAATAAACTTCCACCTTTATCATCATATTTTAGCTTTCTGTCTCAC
This sequence comes from Anaerovibrio sp., assembly GCA_028691285.1. GTDB lineage: Bacteria > Bacillota > Negativicutes > Selenomonadales > Selenomonadaceae > Anaerovibrio. The sequence continues at coordinate 4,859 of JAQUZO010000087.1, forward strand.
GGTAGCCGTTGGGATTCTTTTTCTGCCAGTTCCAGCTGTCACGGCACATATCCGCCAGCGTCCTCTTTGCCTCCCAGCCCAAAACAGCCTTTGCCCGGCTGGCATCAGCATAGCACACCGGCAGATCCCCGGCCCGGCGCGGCCCAATCACATGCTTTACAGCAACACCGTTGACCTCCTGAAAGGTACGGACAATATCAAGCACACTGTAAGGCTCACCGGTACCAAGATTGATGACCTCGATTCCCTTGTGCCCGGCAGAATACTCCACCGCCCTGACATGGCCGTCTGCCAAATCCATGACATGGATATAATCCCGCAGGCAGGTGCCGTCCGGAGTATCATAATCACCGCCAAAAACCGTAAGCTGCTCTCTCCTGCCAATCGCTACCTGAGACACATAGGGCATCAGATTGCTGGGGATTCCCTGCGGGTCCTCGCCAATCATCCCGGACTCATGAGCACCGATAGGATTGAAATACCGCAGCAGGACTACACCCAGCTCCGGATTTGCTCGGGCAGCATCCGCAAGAATCTGCTCCATCATGGATTTTGTCCAGCCGTAAGGATTGGTGCACAGGCCCTTTGGCATATCCTCCCGGTAAGGAGAGGGATTCTGCTCCCCATAAACTGTAGCCGAGGAAGAAAAAATAAACTTTTTGACGCCGGTTTCCTCCATTGCTTCCAGCAGGGAAAGTGTGGTATTGATATTGTTCCGGTAATATCTCAGAGGCTGCTCAACGGACTCTCCCACTGCCTTCAGCCCGGCAAAATGAATCACCGTATCGGGCTTTTCTTTGGCCAGGATGTCTGCAACGGCAGATTTATCCTGCACATCAACCTCATAAAGAGAGATTTCCCCGCCTGCCAGCTTTGCCGCCCGCCTGACTGCCTCAGGGCAGCTATTGGCATAATTGTCCCCCACCACTACCTCATGGCCGCTGGTCAGCAGCTGAACTGCTGTATGGGTACCGATGTAACCGGCACCGCCTGCCAAAAAGATTTTCATAAAAGCTCACTCCTTCATCAGGTCAGCTAAATATTCTCTGAACTTGACTCCCAAATCATCACGGCGCAGCGCATACTCCACCGTTGCCTTCAAAAAGCCCAGCTTGTCTCCCACATCATAACGCTTGCCGTCAAAGCAATACGCCCAGACCGGCTCAATCGAAGCCAGTTTTTTCAGCGCATCGGTCAGCTGGATTTCGCCGCCCTTCCCAGGCGGGGTATGCTCCAAAAGCTCAAAAACCGCCGGGGAAATGATATACCGCCCTAAAACGGCAATATTGCTGGGTGCCTCCTGGATTTCCGGCTTTTCTATCATATCGCTGACCTTCATCAGCTTGGAGGTGCCAATCTCTCTGCCGGCAACAATGCCATAGGCAGATACCTTGTCCGGAGCTACCTGCTGGCAGCCCAGCACCGAACCGCCGTAGGAATCATAAATATCTATCAGCTGCCGCAGAGCCGGCTTTTCGCCCTTCTGCGGGTCAGCATAGACCACATCATCCCCCAGCAGGACAGCAAAGGATTCCCCTGCCATAAAAGACTTGGCGCAGAGAATGGCATCTCCCAGCCCCCGCATTTTCTTCTGGCGGATATAATGAACATTGATATCTGCTGTCTCCCGCACTATCGCCAGCAAGTCCTCCTTGCCCTTTTCCTCCAGCTCCCGTTCCAGGCTGGGTGCAGAATCAAAGTGATCCTCAATCGCCCGCTTGGCATGACCGCTGATAATCAGGATTTCTTCTATGCCGCTGGCAAGGGCCTCCTCCACAATATACTGTATGGTAGGTTTATCAACAATCGGAAGCATTTCCTTGGGTGTAGCTTTGGTGGCAGGCAAAAACCTGGTTCCAAAGCCTGCTGCCGGAATCACGGCTTTTTTTATCCTTGACATGACATCACGCTCCTCAAAACAACTGCTTCTGCCATTATACCACAAAAGTTCCCAGGAAAAAACACCCAAACCACACGGCTGGCACCTGTGTGACCCGGGTGTTGAGGAATAGGAAATGCCGCAAGCAGCAGCTTGCGGCATTTTCGTGTCTCCCTGGGCACTCTTTCAACAGCATTCTGCGGAGAATACAGCAGATATCAGTCATACTGTCAGCGCCCTGATATGCTGGCCGAAAAATATTTTTATTAAATATATAAGGTAAACTTGTACCACGAAGAAATAAATTGACTTATATATACCTTCCTGCAATAATAATTATGTTGCCATCTCCATACAGGCACAGCAAGGAGGTGTGCTTTATTGGAAGATATTTCAGGCTTCATGCTCTCTGTTACGGCGAGTGTAGTTGCTTACTACATTTGCAAATGGCTTGACAGGTGAGTCACGGAAAACA
>JAQUZO010000088.1 GCA_028691285.1 Anaerovibrio sp.
AAAGGAAGAGCTGGGCAAGCTTTTGACAGATCTGCTCAAGCAGGTTGAGGGCGAGACTCATTTTGTTTACTGGCAGGTAACCCGCGGTGTGGCACCTCGTGACCACGCGTACAGCAAGGATATGATTGGCAAGCTGTGGGTATGGATCAAGCAGTCCAAGGCAGGCGATCCGAAAAAGGAGCTGAAGCTGATTGTGCGTCCCGATACGCGCTTCCAGCATGGCAATGCCAAGACACTGAACCTGCTGCCGGCGGTTGCTGGCACACAGCTGGCAGTCAGCCAGGGTGCAGATGAATGTGTACTGCATCGTGACGGCCTGGTAACAGAGTGCTGCCACAGCAATATTCAGATCTTGAAGGATGGCATGCTGATCACGCATCCTGACGATCAGTTCATTCTCCGGGGTATTGCCAAGACCCACATGACCGAGGCGTGCCGCAGATTGGGTATTACCGTTATGGAGCGTGCCTTTACGCTTGAGGAGATGTATGAGGCTGATGAGGTCATCGTAACTGCTTCCTCCAAGATGTGCCAGCATGCTGCTGAAATCGAGGGCAGGAAGGTTGGCGGCAAGGATCCTGAGACCCTGCACCGTATTGAGCAGGCAGTAATCCAGGAATATCTGGATTATACCGGCAAGGCTGCCCTGTTAGATTAATTTTATATTTGTATTGGAATGAGCCAATCGACTGGCGGGCGTGCTGTATTGCAGCGGCCTGCTGTCGGGAGGCTCTTTTTGTTAAAAAGGCAAAGTTTTTCACAAAAAAGATATTTTTTATACAACTGATACGATACCCGCAATAATGCCGCAGGACAGCCTGCGGCGGGGTATCCTGTATCAGATGTTTCGGAGGAATAGCATGAGCTGGGTAGATTTGAACTGTGATTTAGGCGAGAGCTTTGGTGCATATACCATGGGGATGGATGCTGAGGTAATACCTCATGTTACATCCGTCAATGTGGCCTGCGGCTATCATGCAGGTGATCCGCTGGTGATGGAGAAAACAGTTGCTTTGGCAAAGAGGCATCATGTTGCCGTGGGAGCTCATCCAGGGCTGCCGGATTTGATGGGCTTTGGCAGGAGGCCGATGAATGTGACGCCTGCAGAGGCGGGCGCTTATGTGAAATATCAGGTGGGAGCGCTGATGGCTTTTGCAGCCGGTCATGGCATCAGGCTGCAGCATGTTAAGCCACATGGAGCACTGTACAATATGGCAGCCAAGGATGAAGCTCTGGCAAAAGGCATCGCTGAGGCGATTGCCGATGTGGACAGCAGCCTGCATCTCATGGGGCTGGCAGGCTCAGTGATGCTGACTGAGGCAGAGAAGGCCGGGCTGCCCGTAATCAGTGAGGTGTTTGCAGACCGGGCCTACAATGATGATGGCTCACTGGTCAGCCGCAAGCTGCCGGGAGCGGTGATCCATGATGCTTCTGAGGCTGTGGCACGGGCTGTGAAAATGGCAAAGGAAAATAAGGTCATCAGTATCAGCGGCAGGGAAATCCCTATCAGGGCAGACAGCATCTGTGTGCATGGGGATAACGCCCAGGCTATTGAGCTGGTGACAGAAATCCGCGCTGCATTAAAGGCAGAGGGGATAGATGTCAGGAATTTCCAGTCCTGAGTGCAGGCAGGAGGTAATGTTATTGGCAGATATACATAGGAAACAGGCAGCAGTCCGCTTTCTGACGTTGGGGGACAGTGCGGTTTCCGTAGAATTTGGGGACAGCATCAGCCTTGCTGTCAATCAGCGGGTCATGGCCCTGCAGCAGGTACTTGCTGCAAAGGCAGCAGACAATGAGCTGCCGGGCATCAGGGAGCTGGTGCCGACCTATTGCTCACTGATGGTTCTTTATGATTCTCTGGTGCTGGATTATGACACGCTTATTGCCAGGCTGGAGGAGCTGACGGATGATTTGCAGCTTCCAGAGGAAAAAAACAAAACCGTGGTGGAGATTCCTGTGGCCTATGGCGGGGAATATGGTCCGGATCTGGCTGAGGTCGCAGCTCTGCACGGCATGACGGAGGCTGAGGTCATAGCATGCCATGCAGCGCCGGAATATCCTGTCTACATGCTGGGCTTTGTAGCCGGCTTTCCTTATTTGGGCGGCATGGACAGCAGGCTGGCAACGCCGCGGAGGAAGACTCCCCGCCTGAAGATTGCTGCCGGCAGTGTGGGCATTGCTGGCGGACAGACGGGAATTTATTCCGTAGAATCTCCCGGCGGCTGGCAGATTATCGGCAGGACTCCCCTGCAGCTCTATGCGGCAGACAGAGAGCAGCCGATTCTGCTTTCTGCGGGGCAATATATAAAATTCAAGCCCATTTTGGAGGCGGATTTCAAGGCGATGATGGAATGAATATAAAGATAATCAATGGGGGGCTGCTGACCACGGTACAGGATGAGGGCCGTTATGGCCTGCAGGCAAGCGGCATGCAGGTTTCCGGTGCTATGGATATGCCGGCAGCGGCTTTGGCAAATCTGCTGGTGGGCAACGATGAGCTGGCGGATACGGCGGCTGTCCTAGAGACTACATATCTGGGGCCTGAGCTGGAATTCCAGGCGGACGGACTGGCGGCAGTTACCGGCGGTATACCTGATGTACGGCTGGATGGACAGTGCGTACAGCCATATCGTACCCTTGCCGTAAAAAAAGGCCAGCATTTGAAAATCGGAGCACAAAGCTGCGGTATGCGTGCGTATATTGCAGTCGCCGGAGGCTTTGCTGTGCCAAAGGTGCTGGGCAGCAGAGCGACCAATCTGAAGCTGGGCATTGGAGGCTGGCAGGGACGAAAGCTGACAGCAGGCGATATATTGCCTGTGGGTGAGCTGCCCGGTTATGCTGCAGGTGTGCTGGCGGGAAAAAAGCGGCTGCGTCAGGCAGAAGCGCCGGGCTGTGCCCCGGAGGTCAGGGAAATCAGGGCAGTTCTGGGGCCGCAGGAGGACTATTTCACCAAAGAGGAGATTACAGCTTTTTGCCGTGAAACATATACGGTTTCCCACGAATCTGACCGCATGGGCTACAGGCTGCAGGGCAGACCGGTACAGAAGGCAAAGCAGCAGGATTTGATTACAGACGGCATTGTATTCGGCTCGATACAGATTCCGCCCAATGGTCAGCCCATCATTATGCTGGCAGACCACCAGACGACGGGCGGGTACCCAAAGCTGGCGACTGTGGCAGGCGTGGATTTGCCGGAGCTGGCGCAGGCAATGCCAGGGACAAAGCTGCGGTTCAAAATGATAACGGTGCAGGAGGCGCAGGAGCTTTTGCGGCGGCGGCACAGGAAACAGCTGGCGGAGCTTGCCGGAGTGAAGGCTGGCGGAGAAATGCCATTGTACAGCAGCAAGGCTAGAAGATATAATTTAAAAATAAGTGGTGAGATCTTTGAGGTGGTCGTTGACCCTGTAGATTGACTTGATGAAAGGAAAGTGGGATAAAATGACAGATTACAGCAATGCCGCTCCCGAGGATGTATGGCTGAAAATCCGCAGCGGTGAGCTTGCCGGACAGACCTCCGGCATGTGTAATGGCTATGCCCAGGCGAACCTGGTGATTTTGCCGGAAAAATATGCCGGGGATTTTGAGGAGTTCGCTAAAAAGAATCCCAAGCCGTGTCCGCTGCTGGAGGTTATCCACGGCAGCAGATTTGTGCATGACATGGGAGTTGGGGCAAATATCCTGACTGATATTCCCCGCTACAGGATTTTCAAAAATGGCAGCCTGACTGAAGAGGTCACTGATGCAACGCCTTATTGGCAGGATGATATGGTGGTTTTTCTCATCGGCTGCAGCTTTTCCTTTGAGGAAGCTCTGATGCGCTCGGGCATTGATGTGCGGCATATTTCCATGGGGCGCAATGTGCCGATGTTCCGTACTAAAATCATGACGGAGCCGGCCGGGCCTTTCAAGGGTGAGCTGGTGGTCAGCATGCGCCCGATGACGCTGGAAAATGCAGAAAAGGCCAATGTGATTACGGGCAGATTTCCTAATGTACACGGCGCACCGGTGAATATAGGTGAGCCGGAAAAGCTGGGCATCAGCGATTTGCAGCATCCGGACTACGGTGATCCTGTAGAATTCAAGCCGGGTGAGATTCCTGTGTTCTGGGCCTGCGGCGTTACGCCGCAGTCTGTGATCGAGCATGCCAGGCTTCCTTTGGTGATTACTCATGCTCCCGGGCACATGTTCATTACCAATATGAAAAATGTCGATGTCAATGATTTCCTGGAGAACAGAAAGCACAGACAGCAGATGGTATAGATTTTTAGCGGTTTTCAATAAAAGGAATAATATATTTTTGTAGCAATGAGTTGTTTGAGCAGAAAAATTGTGAGGTGTGTTTGCTGTGGATTTTTTTAAGAAGCTGGATGAAGCGATGCGTTTTGATCCCGGACATAGGGGGCTGTTGGAAAATGCTCCTGCCAATCCTGTTGCAGAACTGGAAGAGTCACTGAAGTCTGTTACGGGTGCAGTGATTTTGACCGGGTTCCCCGTTCGTTTGGGATTGCATAATTTTGCCGGAGAGACAGATGGCCCACTGGGGGCTGCCAATCTTGCCTTTGCCTTGGAGTCTGTAGGAGTGCCTGTCTGGGTACTGACGGATGAGGAAGCCTACTGGATTGTCAATGCAGCTCTTACTGAGCGTGGCTGCCGCTGCCGTCCTTTGATGCTGCCCAGATATGAAACGGATGAATTCATAGCCCAGCAGCTTGATGCTCTGAAGCCGAGCCATGTTTTGACTATCGAAAGGCCGGGTAAGGCACTTGACGGCCATTATCATAATATGCGGGGCGGAATCATTGACCCGATGTTTGTGGACGCCTCCAGTATCATCGACTCTGCCAGACAGCGGGGAATAGCCACTATTTCCATTGGTGACGGGGGCAATGAGATGGGGATGGGCAGCCTACGCACCACAATTGAAAAATATGTACCTCATGGAGAGAATATTTGCGCACAGGAGGTATCGGACATCGCCCTGATCAGCGGTGTTTCCAACTGGTGGGGCTGGGGTGTCAGTGCAGTGCTGTCAAGGCTTCATGCCAAAGACTTGCTGCCTTCGGATGAGGTCGAGGTGTCGATGCTGCAAAAAATGCTGCAGGCAGGCAGTGTAGACGGCTGCACTAAAAAATCTGAGGAAACAGTAGATAATCTGACCATGGATGTACATCTGGGGGTTTTGGCCAAGGTCCGTGCTGCCCTGGATCAGTGAATAGAAATTATGGCGCCGTGCTGTAAAAAATTATAAAAAACGGTGCAGAAGATTCTTTTCTGCCCGTTTTTTTTGCAGAGTTTTTTCTGCCCTGAAAAGTTTTTGCTGTTGGAGCAGCAGGGGAACTATATTAAGTTTTTTGTATTAACAGTGGATTTGACGAAAAATAATTCGATGTATAAAATAAAATAATTGTGTTTATTTATATTTTGCTGAATAACATAATGACAAATCAGCGTTGTATTTTGCAGAGCGCCGTGCTTTGCCGGCAGTTTGTCAGTATATAGTTCAATGGCAAAAATGTAGAGATTAATGAGGTGTATGGCGTTATGGAAGTTTTTTCTGCAGCAGTAAATAATTTGGATGCAGTGATCTGGAGCATGGCATTGGTAGGGCTTTGCCTGGGAGCAGGACTGTATTTATCAGTCCGTTTGAGATTTCCCCAGCTTAGGCTGCTTGTGGAAATGGTCAGGCTGCTTTTTGGGGAGAAAAAAAGTGAGCATGGTATTTCCTCCTTTCAGTCCTTTGCGACTACTGTAGGTGCAAGAGTGGGCATGGGCAATATTGCCGGTATTGCGACAGCGATTTTTGTCGGCGGACCGGGAGCCATCTTCTGGATGTGGGTAATTACTCTGATCGGTGCGGCGTCTGCTTTTACAGAATCCGTTCTGGGACAGGCATATAAAATAAAGAATTCCAGCGGCGTTTTTATGGGCGGCCCTGCTTATTACCTGGAAAATGGCTTGAAATGCAGGCTGTATGCCAAGGTTTTTGCTGTTTTGGCGGTGCTTGGCCCAGGCCTTCTGCTGCCTGGCGTGCAGATAAATTCCCTGGCACTGGTATTTGAGGAAGCCTTTGCGGTAGACCGTACTATTGCGGGCTTTATCTGCTGCGTGTTCCTGGCGTTCATTATCTTTGGCAGCATCAGGCGCATTTCCAAGGCAGCCGAAATATTGACGCCTTTTATGTGCGCCATTTACATGGGCTTTGCCGTGTGCGTACTGTTCATGAATTATGAAAAAATCCCGGGGCTGCTCAGTCTGATTGTCACTTCGGCAATTGGTATCGACCAGCTGTTTGCCGGAATCATCGGTTCAGCGATTTCCTGGGGTGTCAAAAGGGGCATCTACTCGAATGAAGCAGGCATGGGCTGCGGCGCCATCGTATCAGCAGCGGCAGAAACCTCTCACCCTGCCAAGCAGGGACTGATTCAGGCCTGCTCCATCTATGTGGATACTCTGCTGATTGGAACTGCAACAGCACTGCTGGTGCTTCTGACAGGAACCTTCAATGTAGCCGACGGCCAGGGCGGCCTGCTGGTGAACAATGCAGGAAACCTGGAGGCAGGCATCAAATGGGCACAATATGCTTTGATCAATACATTTGGTACCTGGAGCGGCAAGGTGCTTGCCGTGATTATTGTGCTTTTTGTATTCACATCTCTGACAGGCTACTGCTATCAGGCAGAGGCCAATATCCGCTATCTTTTCAAGCGCAACAAAATTGCTCTGAACAGTGTCCGTATCCTGTTCATTCTGGCGTCCTTCTTCGGCTGCCTGGTGAATGCTGATGCCATTTGGGCATTGGGCGACATTGGCTATGGGCTCCTGGGCTGGGCAAATATCATTGCCATCATTCTGTTGGCACCGAAGGCCGTGGCAATTCTCAGGGATTATGAGCTGCAGAAAAAGCAGGGCAGGGATCCGGTTTTCGATCCGGTCAAATTTGGCATTGATGATTATACCGGGGCCTGGGATAAGTATAAAAATATATAGGGCCTTCCCTGCAGCAAATCCGCCGCATCTTTTATTGTAGATTTGTCAATGATGTGAGACCTCAGAAACGGCAAAATCCTATGGAAAAATCCAATAGTCTATACCAGCTGATTTCGTTTTTGGATTGGAGAAAGCCAATCCAGCGACTGCATGGGGATC
>JAQUZO010000089.1 GCA_028691285.1 Anaerovibrio sp.
TCTACAACCATCTGAAATTCTACTCCTTCGACGATTTGAATTTACAGATGGCCCGCTACCGCCGCAGGGCCAATCAGATCCCCATGCAGTCGCTGGATTGGCTTTCTCCAATCCAAAAACGAAATCAACTGGCATAGACTATTGGATTTTTCCATAGGATTTTGTCGTTTCTGAGGTCTCACATCATTGACAAATCTACATTTTTAGGCAGCAACAACCTGCTCCTGCAAATTCAGAGCTGATGGAGCAGCTATGCACAGCTATATTATGCAGGATATTTTTGTCTAAAATAAATATCTGCCTGATACATCATAGTCATGGCAGGTGCTGGCATGGGCGAAATCACCCTGACTTTAGGCTTGCAGCATATTATGCTGTAAATTTCAGCCCGGCAATGCCTATTACAATGCAGAGCAAAAAAATTATCCGTACAGGCGTAATCGGATCTCCAAATACCGCCATTCCAAACAGTACAGAGCCTACCGCTCCGATACCTGTCCATACTGCATAGGCTGTGCCCAGAGGCAGCGTCCTGACTGCCTGGGCCAGAAAATAAAAGCTAGCTATCATTCCAGCGACTGTGATTACAGATGGCAAAAGCCTGGTGAAGCCCTGGGAATATTTCAAGCCGGCTGCCCAGATCACTTCCAATAAACCAGCCAGTACCAATTCAAACCAAACCATGTTTTTATCCTCCTCATAACAAGAAAAAAGCACCTGCACTCACATCTTCTAAGACCTAACGATGTGAAAGCAAATGCTCTGCTGCCCGGTGGCAGTTCCGTATTATTTTTATGCGGCATAGTATATTCTGCTGAAATACTATATTTCTCTGTAAGGGTTGATGCTGCTGTCTCCTCCATGATTGTGCACCTATGCCAGGCAGCAGACCTTTCATAATAAAATTCCAATGTTAAACTCATTGCTCAAAGTATAGCATCGTTTGGAAAATAATGCAAAACAGCCTCCCTGCAGCTTCCACTATTCCCTGCAAATTCAACTGCTGATTCCACTATATCTCTGCTTATGCAGCAGCTGCATCTCATGCGTTGGCTAATCTTATCTCACAGCTTTTTCTCTCCTATAAAATCAGTTTTTGCTGTCCCCAGAACGAATCCCTGGCAAGATAGCTTTTCTGTGAACCGTGCTGCAGCATATCTGTATTTTTCAGCTGCCCCAACAGCAATGGCGAATCTGCATCATGGTATTTATAATTTTCAAAGGCTTTTTCCGGCGATTTATTGGCATAACAATATTTACAGCCATTCATGCAGGTATCATAAGCGCCAATATCACGACTTTCAATGCAATGGCATCCCTGACGCATGCCCTTATGCTTTAGTTTACGAAATCTAATTCCATTTGCTTCTCCCAGCAAATCCAGCGTCATACAGGCAGATGCGTGTATGCCATACCGTGAATAATCACCATTCGTACCACAGGTCTGCAGACGCAGGCCATACCTGGCTGCAATTTGCCCCAGCCCCTTGGCCAAAATATCCTTTTCTTCGTCTGTCAAAGCAATCAGCTCCGGCATATTGACTGCCAGCTTTTTATACATTTCCACAAAGCTGAAAATACATCTGTCTACAAATGGTGCCAGCTCTCGGGCCATTTTCTCAAAGATTGCCAAGTGTGCCTGTATCGTATACTTTTCTGTCAATAAAACAGGGTCATATCGCCATGACACCCGCTGTCTGCCAACAATCTCTGAAAGCTTTTTCAATATCTCCATGCTCCTGGCAATACTTGGCACGCCCGGCTCTATGTCCTTGCCATAGGCGGTTATCGTATAGTGGAAATAGGTTGGGAAACGGCTGGTTATGTACGCTAAATCACCCAATATAGGCTCATAATTTTTAGAACAGAACACAACGCAATCAACCTTCTCCGGTGTCAGCTCATAGCATGTTACCTTATTGGGAAACAAGGGATTTCTGGAATATACATAGCCCTCACGAAATCTGTTCATGAGCCATTCCGTGTAATACTGCACTGTATCTGTCCTGCCGCCGGTATTTATAATCATTCTTCATCCTCATTTCCCCTGACCAGCCTGGTTAAAAACTCCGTAAACCGCCTCGACAGAAGAATCAGCTGCTTCTTGTTCATAAAAAAACAAGACAACAAAAGCTGCCAGCCTTGGCAGCTTCCTCCAAACCATCTGCTTTCGCCAGCCCAAATATTTTCTGGATACTTTCAGGAATTCCAGCTCAGCACTGAAATTCCAGTCCTGTTTTAAAACAGCCATTGTTTTATTTTTTTGCCGCCAAGCCATAGCTGATGTCTATTCTGCTGCATATTTCCTTTGTCGGCAGTGAACCATCCAAAATGATCGTGTACCAATTTTTCTTATTCATATGCCACCCGGGAAAGTACTGCTTATTATCCACCAGCGCCTCCAGTTTTTCCGGCTCCAAGCGCAAATCAATGACCTCCACAAGCTCGTCAGAGTCCAGCCCCAGTTTTCGACGGGATACCGTAAGAATAGCTCCATACCATTTTTTGCTGTCCTGGTGCCGCCATACAGCATTATCCGGGAATTTCTGCCACAAGAACTCAAGCTCATCGCCATATCTTTCACGAACATGGATAATCAGCTCTTCTGCCTGCTCACTTTGAAAAACATCTGGCTCAAAGCACTTCTCTGCAATATCCGACAAAACAGCCTTGTATTGGCTTTTGATTTTTCCCACAAAACTGCCGGCAGCACTATCAACAAGGTGCATTGTATATGCCTCATTCAGGGACGGGTCTATCACTTCGGCTGAGACAGTACCAGCCTCTGAAACTGAAACAGTTACAACAAATCCGCTCCCGGAAAGTACTTTTTTGAAGAAGCAGCTTTTACCCTTCTTCTCAAAGCCAAAAGAAATCAACTTTGAAAGGTTTGCCTTCCTGCGTTTAAAAACACTGCTTATAAAATCCATCGGTATCCTCACTAACTCTTTATGGCATCTCCTGGGGCAGTTCGCTCAAACGCAAGGCTAATCCGCCCGGCCCCAGAATTGCAGCAGCTAAACAGAAATCCTTCAGACGCGCAGACAGCCTGAAGCTTCACAGAGGCAAAACCTGCTCTGAGAAGATGAAACAGTTAACAACTGAAAGCCGGTACAAACTGCCTGACTGCCGCCATATACATATCACCCAAGGAATTGCAGAAATGCCTCCGCCTGCTTTGCAAGCTGCTTCTCATCTTCCTCGGTCAGCTCAAGCAGATCTGTCTGAAATGCTTTCATGTCAAGAGAAATACCAGTCTCCTCCTCCAGCACCTCTGCCTGCATCATAGTCAGCAGTTCTCTGAGTTTACTGCGGGAATGAGCTGCTGCGGACTTGCCGGCTGCACCGCTGATAGCCGTTTTTTTGCCCGCGGCGGCAGCACTGCCGCGATTTCCGGCTTCTACCGGACGGGAAAGCCAGTCCAGAAGATTTTTGAGTACACCTGGATAGCTGTGGTTGTACTCAGGTGTAAAAATCCATATTCCATCCGCTTCGGAAACCTCTTTTCTCACACGAAGGACCTCACGGGGAGCAGGGAACTCAATATCCTGGTTCATATAGGGAATGTCCCTGTACGAAAGCCACGATACTTCCGCTTTCCCCGCCAGCAATTCAGCCGCCTTCCTGGATAGCTGGCGGTTGAAGGACTGCTCACGCATGGAACCTACGATTATCAAAATTTTCTTCGCCATTATGCTCCCTCCATTTTCTTTTTTGACGATACCTCTCCAAGCCCTAAAAAAGCTGCCTCGTTAAGGCCATTATACATCAGTTCTTCTGCTTTTAGAAGCTGCTCTGTGCTGAATTTTACAAACCCACTCTTTGAACGCAACCTGGAAAATCAGAAGCCCTGATTTTCTGCCGTGCAGTCTGTACTCAGTTCTATCGTATCATCAGTCAAGCGATTTTTACCTGCTTTTGAGTATTTTTGCCACCACCTCTATCCCTTTTCCTATATCCTCCCTGGGCGTATTTCCATAGCCAAACAGCAGGGCATTCGCATATTTTCCCTTCTGCTCTGCCCCGATTGCATGCCTTGACACAGTTTCCACCTGTATTCCGGCATTTTCTATCCGCTCCAGCATATTATCATCTATGGATATCCCCCGAAAACTGCACATCAGATGCAATCCGGCAGAGTCCCCGGCTATCTGTACAGACCCCGGAAAATGTTCTTCCAATGCTGCCACCAGAAGATTTCTTTTTTCCCGATACAGCTTACGCATTTTGCCAATATGTGCCGCATAGGCCCCGGAGCGTATCAGCTCTGCCAGGGTCAGCTGCTCCGGCAGTGCTGAGCTGATATCCGAGGCGTATTTTGCCGCCAAAAGCTGATGACGCAAGGCATCCGGTACAAGCATAAAGCCCAGCCTCACCGCAGGCAGCAGGGTTTTGGCAAAGGTTCCCACATATATGACTCTTTGCGGGTGCATCGCCTGCATGGAGGAAATAGGATTGCCGCTGTAGCGGAACTCACTGTCGTAATCATCCTCCACTATATACGCGTCATGACTTTCTGCATACTTGATCAATTCATTCCTTCTGGCCGCAGGCAAAACGCTGCCTGTAGGAAACTGATGGCTGGGAGTAGTAAAAATCAGCCTGGGAGCCTGACTAGGCAGCATCTCCGTCTTGATACCCTGTTCATCCACAGGCACTGTTTCTATCTTCCGGCCACTTTTCTCCAGAGTAAACAGTAGGCCGCAGCTAAGGGGATTTTCGCAGAGCAGATAATCCTCCGGAGCTGTTGCAGCAGCAAGAAGATTAAACGCCTGAGCTGCTCCATTGGTGATGATGATGTTCTCCGGTCCTGCAGCAGTGCCGCGCACCCTGCCAAGGTATGCTGCCAGAGCCTGCCGCAGCTCCAGCGTCCCTTCGGGCTGACCATAATCAAACACTTTGTCCGGAGCTTCATGCATAACATTTTTATAAGCCTTAAGCCATTTTGTGACAGGAACCATGCTCAAATCAGGAATCCCCGTACGAAAAGATATCCTGTATTTTTTCTTTGCTGCCGATTCCCGTGAATCAGCTGCTGCAGACACCTTATACTCAGCCTGCAGCCCGGCGCAGACATAGGTTCCTGCTCCACTTCGGCTGTAGACATATCCCTCTGCCAGCAGCTGGTCATAGCTCTCCATGACAACATTTCTGGACACCCCCAGCTCTTCGCTGAGTTCTCTGCTAGATGGCAGCCGATATTCTGCTCCAAGCATGCCATTCACAATATTTCTGCGTATCTCCGCAAAAATCTGCCGCCAAAGAGGAATACACCCCGTCCTGTCCAATACTACCTGCATCTTTATCCCTCCCTAAATTGGCTCTCATAAAATAAGTAAAATTGGCTCTTTTTTCAGCCACTTACTGGCTTTATAGTAACATATACAGAGTCAATCTGAAAGGAGAAATCTATATGTCATTTTTCATCACAGCACTGATCATCGTTTTACTGCCAGGCACCGGGGTACTGTATACCGTTGCCACAGGCATGACCGCAGGAAGACGGGAGAGCATTCTTGCTGCCTGGGGCTGTACCCTGGGCATCGTGCCGCATCTGCTGTGCAGCCTTGTTTTTACCTTCTATGTCTATTCATCAGCTTTTTTCTCAGTGGTACTGATAGTCGGCTGTATTTATCTGATTTATATGGGCATCGGGATGCTCCGTTCGGCAGGCCGCATCAGCCTGGACCCTGCCGGGAACGCCTATGCCAATACCTCCTATATCCAACGGGGCATCTGCATCAATCTGCTCAACCCCAAACTCACCATATTTTTCATGGCTTTCCTGCCGCAGTTCATCACGCCCCAGACCCCCAGCTACTGTCTGGAATATATCCTGCTGGGCCTGGTTTTTATGCTCATGACCCTGATTGTTTTCATTTGCTATGGTATTTTTGCCAATATGATACGGGAAAAATTCTTGCAGTCTCCCGCCCTGACCGGGAAACTCTTCCGTGTATTCGGTCTGATATTTATCGGCTTTGCGCTGAAGGGCCTTTACAGCATCTACCTTCTGCCTTGATTTTTCAGAATAAACTACCACTTTTTTATGAAAAAACCTTTTTATTATAACACTGCCCAAAAGTGATTCTGTATATTTAAGGGCAGGAAAGTTATACATAATTTCCGTTTGCAGTTATATTTACAGGTTACTATAAAAACAAAAAGGCTTCACCGGGAATGCGCTGGCTGTACAGGCCCTTCAGCTCAGAAATGACCTGCTCCTTATCTCGCACAAAAGCAGCATCATGGCTCACCAAAAATCGTCGTGCCTTCAGTGATTCCAGCGTTTTAATTGTTTCCTGCAGCATATTCACATTATAAGCTGTTCGGCCTTTTTTCTGTGCGCCATAGACTGCATCGCCCAGGAAAGCATATTTCTCGTCAACCTCAAGCCCCAGCATCCCCTTTGCATGAGCAGAAGGTATAGGAAAAATCGTAAGCCTCACTCCATCCTCACAGCTTATCGGAGAACGGATTTCTGTGCCCTTGTGCAGTTTAAGATATGTGTAATCTCCGCAATACATATCGCAATAATCAATATGCTCAATATTTCCAATATGGTCTTTATGAAAGTGAGATAGTACAATTTTTTTCTCTTTGTCAAATTCTTGTATTGCATTTGCAATCGCAGCCGTACTACCCACATCAAAAATCCAGTCAAAGCTGTCCCCATGGACTATTCCTATATCTGCAGACAACGGCTGAGTTGTTGCAGGGATATAAGAGATTCGGTCTGACAATGAATGAAGCATCATGCTATATAGCTCCTTCCCTCGTGCCTAAGATGATTGTGCCTGTGCATAATCCAGTACAGATACGGCATTTTATTTATTTCAACCTATGCACCCACAAGGGGTGCGACGAGTGGTAGTCCTGAGGTATGAAAAATCTATAAAATTTCAATCCACGCACCCGCAAGGGGTGCGACGCCATCAGTGAGTGATATTGTCAATATCTCTTTACACTTTTTCCTCAAGGATATTTGAACTATGCAACATCCTGTGATGAGATGTAGTACTGATATCTCTTAACCATAGGAGGTAACCCTCCGTTAGTAGAGCAGAT
>JAQUZO010000090.1 GCA_028691285.1 Anaerovibrio sp.
TTAAAGGTAAGCTCGACGCCGCCGGCATTGCCTGCCAGGATATCCACACTCTCCTTGCCCTGCCAATTCATTTCAGCGCCCTTTTCCGCGGTTCCTTCAAACACAGTCTCTCCGTCTGCTTTGACTGAAAGCCAGCAGTTATCCAGGAATTTGGCGGTAACTTCCACATTCTCATAAACTTTTTCTGGTTCTTTGGCTGCAGGTTCTGTTTGTTTTTCTGTTTTGACAGGCACTGGAGCATCAGTGCCGCTGTCCATAAAAGCAATATATACACCGCCAAGGAACAGCAGCATCACACCAAGGAAAATCATGAATTTCTGTGAACCGCTCCTTTTTTCCCGTTCCAGGCGGTTGCGATAATCGTCACCAGAGGAAAAAAGATTAGTTTTGGGCTTTGCATCAGCTGTCTCATAGCTGACAGCTTCGTTTTGAACAGCATTTTTTTCAGGCTGCCTGCGGCCAAAGAAAGAATTTCTTGGCTTTTCCGGCTGAGCTGCCTGCGGCATATCAACAGGCTGTACAACCTTTGCTATATTGCGCTCTGAAGCATACTGCTCCAGCAGAGAATCTCCATCTATCTGCAAAAATTTGGAGTAATTGCGGATAAATCCCCGGGTATATACATCCCCCGGCAGAGTATCGTAATTCCCTCCCTCGATAGCCTCTAAATATACGCTCCTGATACTGGTTTCTTCCGCTACATCAGCAATGGTCAATCCCTGCTTCTCACGCTCTCGACGAAGAATATCCCCAACCATAGTCCGACCTCCCGTATCCTTTTAGTTTTTTCAACACAACTATGCTTTATTATATCATTTATTTTTGTCAAGACAATAGGCTGCCGCAGGACTAGTTTCCTGGTTTTTCTTTTAATTCCTCCAAGGTGATGGAGTTCAGCACTTCATTGATCCGACGGCCTATTTTATCCCATACCCCCCGGCGTGTGCAGCTGCCGGCTTTTTCACAAATAAAAGGCATATCGCCATCCATCAGCATACAGTCTGCAAAAGCAATCGGGCCTTCCATAGCCACGATGATTTCGCCAATCGTAATTTCGGCAGGCTCCTTTGCCAGGATATAACCGCCCTGTGCGCCCCTGATGCTTTTGACAAAGCCTGCTCTGCGGAGCGAGCCCATCAGCTGCTCCAGATAATTTTCAGAGATTTCCTGACGCTCTGCAATGGATTTCAGAGAAACAGGTCCTGCGCCATATTCGTTGGCCAGATCCTGCAATGCCAATACACCGTATCTTCCACGCTGAGACAGCTTCATAACGATAACCTCCTGTTCCTTAGAATTGAATCAATCTGAATTCCCGGATAAGCTGAATCAGGATGGCCGCGGTTCTGTCCACGCCATAACGATTGGACTTAACCGTTATATCATAATTCATGCCGTTTCCCCATTCCATATCAGAAAACTGCCGGCAGTGGTTGCGCCTTTCGGCAGCAAAGGACCGGATGCGCTCCACAGCCTCCTCTTTCAGAATCGACTCCTTGCGCATGACGCGTTCGATTCTTTCTGTTTCATCTGCGGTAATAAAGATATGCAGGGAATTTCTGTGATTCTGCAAAATATAGTTAGCCAGCCTGCCTACAATCACGCAGGAGTCTTTGGCGGCAATTTCCTGGATAACCTGTGCCTCCAGGCGGAAAATCTGTTCCGGGACCGGCAGCTCATCCTGAGGGAAAGAGCCTGTGTACCAGTCAAACAGCGTATATAAAGCCGTACTGGTGATTTTTTCCTCATGCTCACGAAGATATTCCGCTGCAAAGTCGCTGCGCTCGGAGGCCATTTTGATGATTTCCGTATCATAATACGGCAGATTCAGCTCATGGGCGATCCGTTTGGCAATAGTCCGCCCGCCGCTGCCATATTCATGGGAAACGGTAAGAACAAAATGATGCTCAGAAACAGCAGGGACGGCCTGTTTTTCCTTCTGAATAAGATTTTCAGGCAGCAGCAGATAGGTAAGCCCTTTCAGCTGGCTGGTAAAAAAGCGGATCTCTGTACCGCACAGGAATGCCGTAATCAGTGTGCCCTCACGCACCGCCTTCAGTTCGCCCAAAAAGATCAGGCACAAAACCGCAGCTGTGGCAGTCATACACAAATCAGATATCACACGCACAGAGGTATATCTTCTGTCGATCTTTTCGGCCACCACCTGCAGCAGCGCATCCATAGGCAGCAGCGTCACCCTGGCAATAATGCCGAAATAAGTGCCGAAGGCCATGATGCTGCATCCTGCCAGCAGCATAGCTACTTTCAGGCTGTAGTGCTCCAGGGAAAGATTTGCCATACATTCCAGTGACAAATCAATGAAATAACCAAAAACTATCGTCATGCCGCATTGCAGCAGCAGGGTCTTTTTGGCAATACCCTTTTTCAGCACAGGCTGCAGAATAATCATGATAAGATTCAGCAGAGCAGTCCAGCCGCCGACTGTGATTGACGGCACCAGCAGGGAAAATGTATATGGCAATGACGATATTGGTGATACACCCAGAGTCGATTTTATTAAGCAGGCTACGCCAAAGCCCATGAACACCAATCCCAGTGCAAATACCAGAAACCGTCTGGCGATTTCGGAGGGAGCTGATTTTATCTCTGTAATCATAAAAACCTCACATATTTTGTGAAAAATATCGGGCCCGCAACCTAGCATTACATGACGCCATTTACGAGCCCGGATAAATATTTATTCTGTCTTACAATATTACAGCAAAACCTTGTGGGACAGATTTACGCGGCCCTTCTGATCGATTTCAGTGACCTTGACATCAAGCTCATCGCCTACATGTACATAATCCTCAACCTTTTCCACGCGTTTGTTATCAAGCTGGGAAATATGGCAAAGACCTTCGCGTCCCGGCAGAAGCTCTACAAAAGCGCCAAAAGTCATCAGGCGGGTAACCTTGCCCTTGTAGATCTGGCCGACCTCAACCTCGCGGATGATATCCTCAATGGCAGCAACTGCAGCTGCAGAAGCATCAACGCTGGTGGCAGATATGCGGACGGTGCCGTCATCCTCAATATCGATCTGGACACTGCACTCCTCGATGATTCTTTTGATGACCTTGCCGCCTGGCCCAATGACCTCACGAATCTTGTCAGGCTTGATCTGCATTGTGGTTACGCGAGGCGCGTACTGGCTCAGCTCCTCATTCGGCTGTTTGATGCACTCAAGCATTTTGTCCAGAATGAAGGCACGGCCGCGCTTTGCCTGCTCCAATGCAGCAGCCAGAATTTCACGGGAGATTCCCTTGATCTTGATATCCATCTGAATGGCAGTAACGCCTTCGGAGGTGCCTGCTACCTTGAAGTCCATATCGCCCAAGGCATCTTCCATGCCCTGGATATCGGTCAGGATGGTGTAATCATCGCCGTCCTTTACCAGACCCATAGCTACGCCGGAAACCGGACGCTTGATAGGCACGCCTGCATGCATCAGGGAAAGGGTGCTGCCGCAGACCGAACCCATGGAGCTGGAACCGTTGGACTCCAGTACCTCGGAAACCATGCGGATGGTATAAGGGAAGTCCTCAGTGGAAGGAATAACAGGTACCAAAGCGCGCTCTGCCAGTGCACCATGGCCGATTTCACGGCGTCCAGGGCCGCGGACCGGACGGGCCTCACCTACAGAATAACCAGGGAAATTGTACTGATGGATATACTGCTTGCTGGTTTCAACGCCCAGCCCGTCAATGATCTGCTCATCACCCAGTGCGCCCAGAGTGGCTACAGTCAGAATCTGGGTCTGACCGCGGGTAAAAAGACCAGAGCCATGGGCTCTCGGCAGCAGGCCGATTTCACAGCTGATAGGGCGGACCTCTTCAACCTCACGCCCATCAGGACGGATTTTTTCCTTGGTAATCATGCGGCGCACGATTTCCTTGACAATTTTGTGGAGCATGTAAGGGATTTCCTTGACTGCATCCGGATACAGCTCCAGGAAATGCTCCAAAGCCTCTGCCTTGACAGCAGCAATATGCTCATCACGATCCAGCTTGTCAGGGTTGCGCACAGCAGCGTCCAGCTTTTCTGAAGCATAGGCACGGATTGCCTGCTCCATGTCCTCAGGTACAGCGAAGAGCTTTACCTCACGCTTGGCCTTGCCTACAGCCTGCTGCATCTCATCCTGGAAGGCAACGATTTTTTTGATTTCTTCATGTCCGAAAAGAATCGCTTCAAGGATAACCTCCTCAGGCAGCTCGTTGGCACCGGCTTCAACCATCATGACTGCATCACGGGAACCGGCAATAGTCAGGTTCAGGTCGGATGCTTCACGCTGCTCAACGGTAGGGTTGATGATGAAGCTGCCGTCCACACGGCCTACGCGTACGCCGGCTATTGGGCCGAGGAAAGGAATGTCGGAAATGGTCAGCGCACAGGAAGCACCAATCATAGCAGCTATCTCAGGAGTATTGTCATGCTCAACAGACAGGACAGTTGCCACAATCTGGACATCGTTGCGATAGCCATCAGGGAACAGCGGACGAATAGGGCGGTCAATCAGACGGCTGCACAAAATGGCAGATTCGCCCGGACGACCCTCTCTCTTTATAAAACCGCCTGGTATCTTGCCTACAGCGTACATCTTTTCCTCATAATCAACAGTCAAGGGAAAGAAATCTACACCTTCACGAGGCTCCTCAGAAGCGGTTGCAGTAACCAAAACAACAGTTTCGCCGTAGCGAACCAAAGCAGCACCGTTAGCCTGCTTTGCCATTTTGCCAGTCTCAACGGTAAAGCTCCTGCCGCCAAGCTGCATTTCAAAACTCTGCATCAAGTTTTTCCTCCTAAATTTTCAATCATTTTTTACATACTTATTCAGTATATCACAATATCAATTAAAATACATATTTTTTTATAAAAACTTATATTTGCCAACCAAGTAAAAATTCCCCCACCAAAGTGAGGGAATTAAGCTGCTATATAAAATTACTTGCGCAGACCCAGCTTGGCAACTATTGCACGATAGCGCTCGATGTCTGACTTGTTCAGATAAGCCAGGAGCCGACGGCGATGGCCAACCATCTTCAGCAGACCGCGGCGGGAATGATGATCCTTTTTATGCTCCTTCAGATGCTCAGTCAAATAAACGATACGGGCAGTCAAAACTGCAATCTGAACCTCCGGGGAACCGGTATCACCCTCATGGGCAGCATACTTCTGAATGATTTCCTGCTTTGCTTCCTGTGTCAACATAATAAAATTCCTCCTGTTTTTTCTATTTCCTTAAGCTGGGAACCGCGTTGGAGTATCGCTGATCTTAGCAAAAGGTATATAATGTTTTTAACATGCCTAAGTAGTATATCATAAATTTTAGGGAATGTAAATACCTTGAATCAGATATTTGACAGAAGCTCGCGGGCTTTTTCTTCATCTGCGTGAAGCTGCCTGACCAGTGCGTCCACTCCGCTGAACTTTTTCTGCTCCCGCAGCTTGCTCACAAATTGTACCGTCATAGGAGAGTCATAGATATTTTTAGAAAAATCCAGGATATTTACCTCCAGGCGGCGATTGCAGCCCTCAAAGGTAGGATTGTTGCCGATATTGGCGATTCCCTTATAGCTGTTTCCCTCCAGCAGCACCTTTACTGCGTATGCCCCGTTGGGCAGCATGGCACGCCTGTCCCCGATGGCGAGATTGGCAGTCGGAAAGCCCAGCTTGCGCCCGCGATGGTCGCCGTGGATTACCCTGCCGCCAAAGCTGAAGTATCTGCCGAGATATTCATTGGCTTTTATCAGGTCTCCGGCTTCAATCAGGCTGCGGATCCTGGTACTGCTGACCATCCTGCCATCCAGCTGCACCGCCTGACCGATTTCAGCCTGAAAGCCGTACATGCTGCCCAGACGCGCCAGCATACGCGGATTGCCCTTGGCCTTGGCGCCAAAAGAAAAATTCGGTCCGGTTACGACATAACGGGGATTCAGGTATTGCTGCAGATCGGCCAGAAACGACTCCGCCGGCTGACGGCACAGCTTTTCCGTAAAGGGGATATTGACTAATACCTGCACTCCCATTTCAGCCAGAATATCAGCTTTGGAAATGTTATCGCCAATCTGCATCGGGACTCTTTCCGGCGCCATGACTGACAGGGGATGATTGCTGAAGGTATATACCACACTGCACAGGCTGTCTGCCTTCGCCAGATCAATGGCCCGCTGGATGATGCTCTGATGCCCTATATGAACCCCGTCAAAGGTTCCCAGGGCCGCTGCTGTGGCTTTGCCGTCCAAAATCAGCTTGGCCTCACTCAATTTATTACAAATAAGCATTTTATCACCTTTTATTCCATATATTACGGTTATTTATTATACCTTCTGGCACAGCCAAAGGCAAATTTTCATTTTTCATATTCTTTTCAGACAGTGATGCTATATTATAGACAATCCCTTTGATGTACATGTAAGGTACATTATGTACAATCCCATATACATCATTTCTCCATCCCATTGGCGGCATCGGAACTCGGTGCCGCTGTTTTTTTTGTTTTGCTCAGGCTAAATGAAAATAATTCTCTCTCCTGCATTGTACTTTTGGCGTAAAGCTGTTAAAATGTTTTTAGTTTGCTGCAAAGCTTCATACGCGTATATTTTTTTACATCAAAGGAGTATTTTTATGAGAAAAATTTTTTATTTATGTCTGAGCCTGCTGCTGCTCAGCACCATGCTTTTTGCAGGCTGCGGACAGTCCAGGCAGGCATCTGATGAAAAGAAAGCAGAAGGCAAATATTGTATCGTCACTTCTTTTTACCCTGTTTATATAGCTGCGGCAAATATAACCAAGGGAGTAGACGGGGTTGAGGTCATCAATATGACCAAGCCTCAAACCGGCTGCCTGCATGATTATCAGCTGACAACGGATGATATGAGGCTTTTGGACAGAGCTGATGCCTTTGTGGCAAACGGTGCCGGTATGGAGGCGTTTCTTGACAAGGTCATCAGAGAGCATAAAAATATGACACTGATTGATGCTTCCAGAGGGATTGAGCTTTTGGAGAGCGATGGAGAAGAAAATCCTCATGTATGGCTCAGTATCACCGATGCCATCAAGCAGG
>JAQUZO010000091.1 GCA_028691285.1 Anaerovibrio sp.
TCCGGCTCTGTCAATTCCCAGGCGATTTTATCAGCATCCACCACCTCATAGCCCTTTTCCCGCAAAAAGGAGGATACCGTTGACTTGCCGCTGGCAATGCCGCCAGTCAAACCTATAATCTTCATCGCTGCAGCTCCCTTATCTTTGCACAGATACATCAAAACGGCTCAAATGCTTACTGTACGGCAGGCGGCTGGCAGACCGGACAATAGCGCGTGCCCCGCCCGCCGACCTTGGTTTTTTCAATCAGTGCCCCGCAGCTGCGGCATGGCTCTCCATCCCGTCCATATACATACAAATGCTCCTGATGGCTGCCCCTGTTGCCGTCTCCATCGCGATAATCACGGAAGGTCGTCCCCCCATCGGCTATACCGTCAGCAATCACCTTGTTGACAGCACCATGCAGTCTGATCAGCTCCTCAGTTTTCAAGCTGCCTGCCTGGCGCATAGGATGTACGCCCGCCAGGAACAATGCTTCATCCACATAGATATTTCCCAGACCTCCCACCTTGCTCTGATCCAGCAAAAAGCTCTTGATACGAGTTTTTTTGTCTGCTGCTGCCTGAACAAGGTATTCCTCGGTAAAAGCAGAGGAAAGAGGCTCCGGGCCCATCTCCGCTATACCGCGGATATTGGGCAGCTCCTCCTGATACATGGCGTATATCGTCCCGAAGGTGCGGGTATCGCTGAAAACCAGCTTCGCTCCATCCTCCAGGAAAAGCACCAGCCTGTTGTGAGTGCCTGTCTCCACCGCACCTGGTGCATTATAAACCAGCTGCCCGGTCATCCTCAGATGAAAGACTAATGCCACGCCGTTATCCAGCTGCAGCAGCAGATATTTGCCGATGCGCTCCAAACGGCTGATGCGGGTATGCAGAACTCTTGCCACAAAGCCATCCGGCTCCGGCCACTTTATCTGCCTCGGCAGCAAAATCTCCACCTGTGTAATCTCTCTGCCCTGGATATGCTTATCCAACGAGCGTCTTATAGTTTCTATTTCCGGCATTTCCGGCATAATTCCACCCTCCCTGTAAAAATTCTATTTTGCCTCTGCCCAATTCCTGCCTGTATTGATGTCGATTGTCAGCGGTACCGACAGCTGAACGGCATTTTCCATGGCCTCAGTCAAAACTGCCCGTACTTCCGGCAGCTCATCCTCCGCTACCTCCAGCACCAGCTCATCATGTACCTGCAGAAGGATATGGCTCTTCAGCCCCGCCTCCTGCAGCCCCCTGTAGGCTCTAATCATGGCCAGCTTGATGATATCTGCAGCTGTTCCCTGGATAGGCGTATTCATAGCCATGCGCTCTGCCAATGAACGCTGGTTGAAATTGCTGCTCCTGATGCCGGGCAGATCCCTGCGGCGTCCGTATTTGGTCAGCACAAAGCCACTTTCCCGGGCATCGGCTACAGTACAGTCAATAAAGCTCTTGACACCCTGGCATTTAGCAAAATATGTATCAATATATTCCTTGGCCTCTGCACGGGCGATATGCAAATCCTGTGACAAGCCATAATCGCTGATGCCGTATACTATACCAAAATTGACCGCCTTTGCCTTGCGGCGCAGATCGCCGTTTACCTGGTCAATATCTACACCGAAAACCTCTGCTGCAGTTCTGGCATGAATGTCCTCATTGCTGCGGAATGCACGCAAAAAGCTGGCATCCTGCGACATATCCGCCAGCACTCTCAGCTCAATCTGGCTGTAATCCGCCGAAAGCAGCATGTCATAGCCCTCTCCCGGTTCAAACAGCTCACGGATATGCTTTCCCTCCTCACGGCGCACAGGGATATTCTGCAGATTGGGGTCTGAGCTGCTGAGACGGCCGGTTGCCGTAACGGTCTGATTGAAGGTGGTATGCACCCGCTGGCTTTCCCTGTCTATCAGAGGTGCAAATCCGTCAAGATAGGTTGATTTCAGCTTTGTCCACTGACGATAGCTCAGTACCTTCTCAATGATCGGATGAAGATTATACAGCTCATTCAAGACCTCGACATTGGTAGAATAGCCTGTCTTGGTCTTTTTGACAACCGGCAGCTTGAGCTGGTCAAAAAGCACTGTACCCAACTGCTTGGGCGAGGCAATATTGAACTCCATACCGGCCAGATGATAAATCTCCTTCTCCAGTGCCCTGATTTTTTCGCCTGCCAGCTCCGTCTGCTGGGCCAGCTTGGCCTGATTTACCTTTATGCCGGTTTCTTCCATAGCCGCCAGCACCCGTACCAGAGGATATTCAATATTTTCATACAGGCCGACCATTCCAAGCTCAGCCAGCTTGGACAGCATGCCCTCTGCCACCTTGTTCAGGACCAACGCCTGCCAGGCAGCCAGCTGCACCGCCGAAAAATCCTTATCCGCCTCCGGCAGTCCTGCACCATACCGATATGCCAAATCCTCCGGCCCATATTTGTTGACCGATGGATTCAGCAGATAACCTATCAGCTCCAAATCAAATATCTCTCCCTCAGGCTGAATCCCGGCATGATAGAAGCCCTTCAGCCCGTGCAGATATTTGGTCACCCGTTTCTCATGCCAAAGCTCTGACAGTACCTCCCAGGCAGGATTGGCCTGACTGCTGCTGATTTCGCTGAAAAGATTTTCCATGCCGCTATGGGAAAGCGGTTCTGCCGCCTGTATATAAAACAGCTCCTCCTGCACGGAAACTGCCAGAGCTGTCAGCCTTTTGCGCGGCACCTGCCCCTCAAAGGAAGGCATCAGATAGATACTCCCCGCCCTCACGGCTTTCTGAACCAGTTCTCTTACCTCCAGCACTGTTGACAGCTCTCTGACCGGCGGCATGGCTGGCATTGTGCCGGCATTTTCCTCAGCCACCTGTCCAGGCGCCTCTCCCTGCTGACCCTGCGTCAGCTTTTTGATATGCCTGAGCATGGAACGGATATTATATTTAGTATAAAAATCTGTCAAAGCCTGTCCGTCGATATTGAGCGCAAATTCCTCCGGCGCAAATTCTACGGGAACATCCAGACGGATAGCCGCCAGCTGCTTGGACAGCACAGCCTGCTGCTGATTTTCCCGCAGTCTTTCCTGTAATGCCTTGCCGGAAATTTCTTCAATGTGCAGCAGTACCTGCTCCACAGAGCCATAAGCTCCAATCAGCTTGAGTGCTGTCTTGGGGCCAACCTTCGGCACCCCTGGGATATTATCTGAGCTGTCTCCCATCAAGCCCTTTAAATCAATAAGCTGAACCGGCGCCAGTCCCTCATATTCAGCCTGAAAGGCAGCCTCATCATACACTGCCAGCTCAGAAATGCCTTTTTTCGTAAACAGTACGGTTATATCCTGCTTTACAAGCTGCAGGGCGTCCCGGTCACCTGTGACTGCGTACGCCTCCATGCCTGCCGCTACTGCCTCATTGGCAAGAGTGCCGATGATATCGTCCGCCTCATAGCCTTCCAGCTCAATCAGAGGAATATGCCATGCTTCTGCCATCTCATGCAGAAGAGCGACCTGTCCTCTCAGCTCCTCCGGCATCGGCTTTCTCGTGCCCTTATAGTCGGCAAACATATCATTGCGGAAGGTATGCTTGCCTTTGTCAAAGGCAATGACCACTGATGCCGGCTGCCAGTCAGCCAACAGCTTGACCAGCATATTGGAAAAGCCCACTATCGCATTAGTATATACACCCTTTTCAGCTTCCAGCAGCGGCAGAGCATAAAAAGCCCTGTACAAAAGGCTGCTGCCATCCAGAATAAAGAATTTTTCCTTTTTCATATCTCAACCTCATAAAAGAGGCAGCTACATTTTCGCTGCCTCTAAAAATACGAATATTCAGTTTGTCATGACTGCTCTCCGCACTCTCCAGCGGCGGACCCGGTAGATTATCATAGGCACAACCAGGAACGGCACGCCCACCAGCAGGCTTTCCCGCAAATCCGGCTCAAAGGCAAGCACTACCAGACAAAAAACCTGTACCCAGATACCGAACAGGGTAACATACGGGAAAAACGGGGTCTTGTACTTCAGCTCCGCAAAGTGCCCGGCTGCCACCACCTGCTTGCGGAAGCGATACTGGCTCCAGCAAATGGAAATCCAGGCAATTGCCCCCGTAAAGCCTGACAGTGCCAGAAGATAGGTGTAAACCGTTTCACTGGCATCAAAGCTGTAAAGGAGAATGATGAACCAACAGGAAACAATGGAAAGAAGAACCGCATTCTTGGGCATGCCATTTTTATTCAGCTCTGCCAGCTTCCTGGGTGCCATACCCAGAGTTGCCAGAGAATACATGGCACGGCTCGTGCCATAAAGCCCTGAATTTGAACAGGAAAGTGCTGCTGTCAGCACTACAAAGGCAAACAGTGCACTGAAGCCCTCAAAGCCATAGCTGGCCATCGCCACAGCAAACACGCTGTCATCCAGACCTGCCCTGTCCCACGGCAAAATGGAAATCAGGACAGAAATAGGAATAATATACAGTGCAATGATGCGCCAGGTTACATTCCTCACTGCCAGCGGAATGCTCTTTTCCGGATTTTTGCATTCACCAGCCGCCAGACCAATAATCTCTGTACCCTGAAAATTCACCAGAATAATGGTCATCGTCAAAATAATCGACCAGTAGCCGTTTGGCGCAAAACCGCCGCTGCCAAGGAAAATACTGCTGCCAATATAGCCTGTACCACCGACAAGGCCCAAGATTATCAAGATACCGACTATACTGAAGGCTATCAGGGCAATAATCTTGATGATGGCAAGCCAGAACTCACTCTCACCAAACTTATCTACATGGAACAGATTTACAATGGTCACTAACAAGCCAAAAAGCACTGCCCACCACAGCTGACTTATCTGGGGGGCAAAATTGTTCATGATGATGCCTGCGGCAATCATTTCTGAGGGAACATACGAAACCCAAGTCATCCAATAGGTCCAGCCTACGCCACAGGCCCAGGTCGGACCGATGTATTTGCGGGCATAGGTCACAAAGGAGCCTGCAATAGGCTCTGCCACGGCAAGCTCTGCCAGGCAAAGCATTACACATAATACGATGGCACCACCCAGTAAATACGAGATTATCGCCGCCGGGCCTGCCTTTTCCAATACATATCCGGTTCCTAAAAAATAACCGCTGCCGATAATACCTCCCAAAGAAATTAGCTGCAGGTGGCGATTTTTCAGCCCTCTGTTCATTTTTGGCTCATCCATTGTCCTTGTAACACAACCTTCCACTAAAAAGCTCATCTATACAGGCGCAGTCCCAAGGGCAGAACCTCTGCCGCCAAGCTGCTCGTGTAGTTATGATACCACTTTTTTACATTAATTACTACAAAAATTTTCCCCTGGAGACAGTCCTTTGCACTTCTGTAATCCTTAAATATACTTGTCCGAATTTGCTTTAAAAATTTAAAATGCTATAATTAATTGACATTAATTTAAAGGAGGTTCTCAAATGCCAGAAACAAAATTAACTATCCAGGCTGGCACGCGGCATTTTTACTGGCTTCTGTTCAAATCAACATTTTTAATCAGTGCCTTTACAGTAGGCGGCGGTATGGTAATCATTCCACTGCTGAAAGCGAAATTTGTTGACGAATATGGCTGGATCGATGACAAGGAAACCCTCGATATTGTGGCCGTAGCCCAATCCATGCCGGGCGTTATGGCAGTCAATGCCTCCATTATGCTTGGCTACCGCATGTCAGGCTTGATGGGCACCCTGACAGCGCTGATTGCTACTCTGCTGCCTCCGCTGATTACTATGAGCCTGATTGCTGTATTTTATGATATGTTTGCCCACAACCTGTATATCCAGCTCATTCTCAAAGGCATGCAGTGCGGCGCTACTGCTATCATCATCAATGTTGTGATCAATCTGGTACAAAAGCTGATAAAAAAACAGCAGGCTCTGCCTATCCTGATTTTCCTTGGTACGATGACGGCAGTACTTGCCTTTGATGTAAATCTCATGTACTGTGTCATTGTCGATGGACTGATTGGCCTGCTGCTTCTGCGCAGCCCAAAATACAATTAATGAGGACGGATTCAGATTATGGAAATATATTTTTTGCTTTATTGGGAATTTTGTAAAATCGGTCTTTTTTGTGTGGGGGGCGGCTATGCCTCCATGCCATGGATACAGGCTGTGGTAGTGGACAGCTATCACTGGCTGACCATGAGTGAATTCATTGATATTTTTACTATTTCCCAAATGACGCCAGGTCCCATCGGCATCAATGCAGCAACCTTTGCCGGAACCAAAATTGCCGGCATGGGGGGTTCTATAGCTGCCACTCTGGGCTTTGTAACCCCTTCCCTTATTCTCTGCCTGGGTGTTACATACCTTTTGAAAAAATACGGCGACATCACTGCCATCAAGGGTATCCTCAACGGTCTCAGGCCGGCTGTCATTGCTCTTATTTTTGCGGCCGGTCTGAGCTTTGTATATCTTTCCGTCTGGAACACAGAAGGCCTGCCGGAAGATATCACGGCCTTTGATACCAAAGGATTGCTGATTCTCATTCTTGCCATCGCAGCCGTCCGGAGAAAAATGGGCGTCATCAATCTTCTTGTCCTAAGCGGCATACTTGGCCTCCTGCTTGGCCTGACCGGCATATAGGACAAAATTTTCAAGCAAAAAAATCCGCCTGGGGAGTCACTGCAGACAGCTGCCGCAGTATTTCCCCAGGCGATTTTCTTTAATCAATTTTTATCTGAAAGAGCTTCCGGGAAAGCTCCAGCATTTTGGCATCCGGGCTGCTGTTGAGCCAGAGGATTTTCTCATGAGCAGTATTGGCGGCATCTGTCAAAAGCCCCAGCTTGTAGAGCCTGCGGCGCAGCTGCCTTGCTGTACCTGCTGCTCCGTCAAATACCCGCACCTGCCCTCCTAGAAGCTCCTTGATAGCCTTTCTGACAAACGGATAGTGCGTGCACCCCAGCACCACAGCATCCACCGGTCGGTCTGACAAAACAGCGAAATAATCCTGCAGGAACTTTCGCAGAGCAGGAGAATCCAGTTCTCCTCTTTCCACAAATTCCGGCAGCCCCGGCAATGGCAGCTTGATGATTTCAGCCCGTCCCTGCCAT
>JAQUZO010000092.1 GCA_028691285.1 Anaerovibrio sp.
AAAGCCAAAAAAAATTCAGAGCTTTTCATCATTTTGAAGGCCGAAATAATACCTTGAGTCCGTCAACAAATATCATTTGTCCCCTGTTGGAAGAAAGAAGCTAAAATAATATCAAATATAGGACTGAAAGAGTATCACATACATTAAAATTATGTTATACTATTATGCAAAGATATATGGGTTTTAGTTCTATAGTATTGGGGGACAGAGGTATGTCAATAAGGGTGTTGATAGCGGACGATCATGCACTGCTTCGACAGGGGATAAGAGGTGTCCTGGATTTTGAGGACGATATAGAGGTTGTGGGTGAGACCGGAGATGGTCAGGAAACCCTGGCAAGGGCACTGGTTTTACAGCCTGATGTTCTGCTGCTGGATTTGAATATGCCAGGCATCAGCGGTATGGATGTATGCAAGCAGTTGGAGGCTGCCAGATGCCATGCCAAGATTATCGCCCTTACGATTCATGACAATGATAATTATGTCCTGGAGCTGCTGAAAAATGGTGCTTATGGTTATCTGCTCAAGGGCGTCGAGCCGAGCGTACTGCTGGAGGCAATCCGCACGGTGGCAGAGGGACGCTGTTATATTCTGCCGGAGCTGCAGAAGCGCATTTTCGGCAATATCAAGCCGAATGACAATGTTCAGGAAAAGGCTAAGGACATTTGGCGTGAAGGACGGAATGAGCGCCTGACGGCCCGCGAGATGGATGTGGTTGCGTGTATTGCCAAGGGCTTCAGCAACCAGGACATTGCCCAGGCATTGTTCGTCAGTGAAAAGACGGTCAAAAATCATCTGACCAATATTTTCCGCAAGCTGAATGTAAATGACAGGACCCAGGCCTTGATTTATGTGCTGAAGCACAATATTATGACTTTGGATTGAGGCGGGTTTTCAGGTAAGAGAATTAAAAAGGCTGTGATAGTGCATCATGGTCTTTTTTTTTGTTGCTTTTTGTAATATAATTAAAAGCTGAATGACATTCGTTTTTGTGATGGTTGACAGAAAACAGGAGAGAATATGTATCCGATCAGTATGCGCATGGAAGGGCGCAGCGCAGCAGTTACAGGCGGCGGCAGAGTTGCCCTGCGGAAGCTGCGCCGTCTGCTGGAGGAGGGGGCATCCGTTACGGTTATTGCCCCCGAAGTCCTGCCGGAAATAGAGGAGCTTGCCGCTGCCGGATGTCTGGTATGGCACCAGGCGGTGCAGGAGGATTTTATCTGGCAGAGAGGTGCTTTTGCGCTGGTTTTTGCGGCTGCGGACAATCCTCAGGCCAATCGTATGGCCTGCCGCCAGGCAAGAGAAGCTGGTGCGCTGGTCAATAATGCCACCGACCCGGGGGATTGTGATTTTTTTGTGCCTGCCAGCATCCGGCGGGGAGAGCTGGAGCTTACCGTGGGAACCGGTGGAGGAAGTCCGGCCTTTGCCAGGCTGCTGCGGCAGGATATGGAAGCGCGCTATCATGAGGAGTTTGGGGATTTTCTGACCTGGCTGACAGAATTCAGGCAGGAGCTGATGGTTTCGGAAAATTGTACCAGGGACAGACAGAGGCTGTGGCGGCAGGCCATGCAGCTGCCGCTTTTTGACTTAATTTTACATCATAGATTGGAACAGGCAAAAGATGAAATCAGAAGAGAGATTAGTGGTGCTGGGACTGAATCATCGAACAGCACCGGTGGAGATTCGGGAAAAGTTCAGCATACCTCAGGCAAAGATTGTTCTGGAGCTGGAACGGCTGGAGGCGGCAGAGGGACTGAGTGAGGCAGTGGTGCTGTCCACCTGCAACCGCAGCGAGATATATGCCGTGGTGGAGGATGCAGAGAGGCTTTCGGCGGTGACAGCTCTCTGGCAGCGGCTGGCAGGAATTGTCCTGGATGAGAAGCTGCTGCAGGAGTATACCTATGCTTATTGGGGCAGGGACTGTGTTGAGCATCTGTTCCGGGTATCTGCCAGCCTGGATTCGCTGGTCATTGGCGAGGGGCAGATTCTCAGTCAGGTCAAGCATGCCTATGCGACAGCACTGGAAAACGGTGCGACAGATACTATCTTGAATTTGCTGTTCCACAGGGCGATTGCTGCTGGCAAAAGAGTGCGCACAGAAACCAGGATAGCCTACAACGCGGTATCTGTAAGCTATGCAGCCGTAGAGCTGGCCAAGAAGACCCTGGGAGGCTTTGACGGGTGCCGGGTGCTTTTGTTTGGCGCGGGCAAAATGGCAGAGCTGACCGCCAGCCATCTTCTGAGCCAGGGCGCACCGGAGCTGTATGTGGCCAATCACCATATCGAGCGGGCCAGGGGCCTGGCGGAACGCTTTCAGGGCAAGGCTGTGCCCTGGTCGCAGGTTTATGATATCATGAGGCAGATTGATATTGTCATTACCTCCACAGGAGCGCCCCATTATGTCATCCGTCCGCGGGAAATGTCCAAGGCTATTGCAGGCCGTTCCGGGCAGCCGCTGGTGCTGATCGATATTGCCGTGCCGCGGGATGTAGACCCTGAGGTGGTGCAGCTTCCGGGCGTGGAGCTGTTCAACATAGATGACCTTGAGTCGGTGGTGGATGACAATTTGCAGCAGCGGCAGCAGGAAGCGGTGCTGGCTGAGGCTATCGTGAAGGAGGAATCGGCGGCCCTTCTGGAGCGGTATCAGTACCTTTCTCTTCAGCCGGTCATGTATCAGCTGTCAGAAAAGGCTGAGTATATCAGGCAGATGGAGCTGAAAAGAGCTTTGCGCAAGCTGCGGGATTTGTCCGAGGATGAGCTTCGGGTAGTGGAAAATATGACGAAGATGCTGGTGCGCAAGCTTCTGCGGGAGCCGATGAGCAGCGTGCATGATGCGGTGGGCACGGAGCAGGAGCAGGAGCTGAAGGCAGCTATGCAGAATCTGTTCCAGCTTGATGATATGGGAAATGAGGTTGATGCCGATGAATAAGGACAAACTGGTGGTTGGAACCAGAAGCAGCCAGCTGGCGCTTTGGCAGGCGGATTTTGTCATAGGAGAGCTGCAAAAGCATTATCCGCGGCTGGAAATAGAAAAAAAACTGATGACTACCAAAGGGGACAAGATACTGAATGCCCCTCTTGCCAAAATAGGAGGCAAAGGGCTCTTTACCAAGGAGCTGGAGGAGGCCATGCTCTCCGGAGAGATCGATATTGCGGTACACAGCCTGAAGGATATGCCGGTAGCCGTGCCGGAGGGACTGGTGATTACAGCTGTCACCAGGCGGGCAGACCCGGGAGATGCCTTCGTAAGCACCCGCTACAGCAGCTTTGAGGAGCTGCCTCCGGGAGCGAAGGTGGGGACCTCCAGCCTGCGCCGCAGGGCACAGATTCTGCACCGGCGTCCTGATTTGCAGATTGAGGATCTGCGGGGCAATGTGAATACCCGCCTGCGGAAGCTGGATGAGGAAAATTTTGACGGCATCATTCTGGCCTGTGCCGGCTTAAAGCGTTTGGGGCTGGAGGATAAAATCCGGCAGGTCCTGCCTTTGGAGCTGTGCCTGCCTGCTGTAGGCCAGGGAGCACTGGCCATCGAGGCACGGACTGATGATGCCGGAACTCGTGCGATGCTGGAATTTCTCCATGACAGGACAACCCGTATCTGTACTGAGACAGAACGGGGGTTTTTGACTGCCGTAGAGGGCGGCTGTCAGGTGCCGGTGGGTGTTTATGCAGTACCTGCTGCAGGAGACGGCATTATCCGGGTGGAGGCTGTGATTGCTTCGCTGGACGGCAGTGTGCTTCTGCGCAGGAGCCTGGAGGCGGCTGCGGCAGATGCCGGCTCAGCCCGGGTGCTGGGAGAGAGGCTGGCAGAGAGCTTGTTGAATATGGGCGGCAGAGAGATACTGCAGTCTATCGGCATAGATGTGTAGGAGGTTTACATGAAGGGAAAGGTTTATCTGATTGGTGCAGGACCTGGAGATTACAGGCTGCTGACGCTGAAAGCGTGTGACTGTCTGGGGCTGGCGGATACGGTTGTGTACGACCGTCTGGCAGATGCCAGGATCCTGCAGTATGCACCGGAGGAGGCAGAGCTTATTTATGTGGGCAAGGCTTCCAGCCAGCACACTATGACGCAGGATAAGATCTGTCAGCTGCTGGTGGATTTGGCCAAGGCAGGCAAAACAGTGGTGCGCCTCAAGGGGGGAGATCCCTTCGTCTTTGGCAGGGGCGGCGAGGAAGCGCTGCTGCTGCAGGAAAACGGTCTTCCGTTTGAGATTGTGCCGGGCGTTACCTCAGCGATTTCCGTTCCTGCCTATGCTGGGATACCTGTTACCCACAGAGGGGTGGCGGCATCCTTTGCGGTGGTGACAGGTCATGAGGACCCGTCCAAGGACAGCTCGGATATCAACTGGCAGCAGCTGGCAACGGCTACGGATACGGTGGTTTTCCTGATGGGAGTGGCCAATCTGCCGAGGATTACGGCAAGGCTCATGGAGCACGGGCGAAGCGGAGATACGCCTGTTGCCGTCATTCGCTGGGGCACCAAGGCACAGCAGCAGGTATGGACCTCTACAGTGGCTGAGGCTGCTGCCATGGCAGAAAGGGAAGCCATCAAGCCGCCGTGTATTTTTCTGGTAGGTGAGGTCGTGAAGCTCCGGGAGAAGCTGTCCTGGTTTGATAATCCTGCCATCAGGCCGCTGTTCGGCAAACGCATCCTGGTAACTCGTTCCCGGGCGCAGGCTTCCAGGCTGACTGCGGGCCTGGAGGAGCTGGGGGCAGAGTGTCTGGAGGCACCTGCAATCCATATTCAGCCGCCTGCTGATGATTTTGCTGCTTTGGATGCGGCACTGACAGGGCTGGCTGATTTTGACTGGCTGATTTTTACCTCCGTCAACGGAGTGAAATATTTCTTTGAGCGGCTGCAGCATTTGGGCAGGGACAGCCGTGCCCTGGCGGGCTGCCAGATTTGTGCCATCGGCAGCGCTACGGCAGAAGGGCTGCACAGCTATGGCATCGTCGCAGATGTGGTGCCGGAGGAGTACAGGGCAGAGGGCATCCTGGCGGCACTGCAGGGCAGAATCAAGGCGGGAGACAGGGTGCTGCTGCCCCGTGCGGCGGAAGCAAGGAATGTACTGCCGGAGGAGCTGAGCCGTCAGGGGGCAGAGGTTGCTGTGGTTCCTGCCTATGAAACGGTGGCGGGAGAGGCAGACGGCACTGCACTGGTACAGCAGCTGGCACAGGGAAAGCTGGATGCCGTAACCTTCACCAGCTCCTCTACGGTAAAAAACCTGCTGGCGCTTTTAGGCGATGGAGCACCGGACCTGCTGAGCAGGGTGAAGATTGCCGTTATCGGTCCGGTGACGGCGGCGACCTGCAGGGAAAACGGTCTGAGGGTAGATGTGCAGGCCGGGGAGTATACGATTGCCGGATTGATAAAAGCTGTAAAGGAGGCTTTTTGATGGGAGAATTTGAACAGAAGCTGCGTCCGCGCCGTATGCGGATTACAGAAAATATTCGTGCGATGGTGAGAGAAACTGCGATTTCCGTCAAGGACTTTGTGTATCCGATTTTTGTGGTGCCGGGAGAGAATGTGCGGGAAGAAATTCCCAGCATGCCGGGCTGTTATCATCTGTCTGCAGACAGGGCGGTTGAACTGGCAAGGGAGATTTCCTGCCTGGGGATTCCCGCTGTCGAGATTTTTGGACTGCCGGAGTACAAGGATGAAATCGGTTCCAGCGCCTGGGATATGTCATCCCCAGTGCAGCGCGCCATCAAGTCCATCAAGGCCAAGGTCCCGGAGCTGGTGATTGTGGGTGATGTCTGTCTGTGCCAGTATACAGATCACGGGCACTGCGGCAAGCTGTGCGGTCACTATGTGGATAATGATGCCACGCTGAAGCTCCTGCAGAAGGTGGCTGTCAGCCAGGCAGAGGCAGGGGCGGACATCATTGCTCCTTCCGATATGATGGACGGCCGTGTGGCTGCTATCCGTCAGGCCCTGGATGACCACGGTTTTGTCAATGTCTCCATTATGTCCTATGCGGTCAAGTATGCTTCCGGCTATTATGGTCCTTTCCGTGATGCGGCAGATTCGGCACCACAGTTCGGTGACCGTCGTGCTTATCAGATGGATCCGGCCAACAGCCGTGAGGCGATGAAAGAGGCAGAGCTGGATGTTGCAGAGGGGGCTGATATCATCATGGTAAAGCCTGCCCTGGCATATCTGGATGTAGTGCGTCAGGTAAGAGATGCCGTCCATCACCCGGTAGCAGTATACAATGTCAGCGGCGAGTACGCCATGGTCAAGGCGGCTGCTGCCAACGGCTGGATAGACGAGAAGCGGATCGTGCTGGAGACCCTGACCTCCATGAAGCGGGCAGGGGCGGATATCATCATCACTTATCATGCGATAGATGCAGCCAAATGGCTCAAGGGTTAAGGAGGTAAGAAAATGCTGAAGCTGGAAAAGTCTGCGGCTGCTTTTGAGGACGCAAAGAAACTGATGCCGGGAGGTGTGAACAGTCCGGTGCGCTCCTATAGGAGCGTGGACTGCAATCCGCCTTTTATTGCCAGGGCTGAGGGCAGCCATATTTTTGATATTGACGGCAATGAATATATAGATTATGTGGGCTCCTGGGGACCGATGGTAGTGGGGCACAGCCATCCACAGGTGGTCAGGGCACTGCAGGAGGCTGCGGTGCGGGGGACCAGCTACGGCGCACCTACCCTGATTGAGAGTGAGCTGGCAAAAAAAGTGATGGAGGTATACCCTTCCATAGAGTCGGTCCGCATGGTGAATTCCGGCACGGAGGCTACCATGAGCGCACTC
Organism: Anaerovibrio sp.; assembly: GCA_028691285.1. Taxonomy (GTDB): domain Bacteria; phylum Bacillota; class Negativicutes; order Selenomonadales; family Selenomonadaceae; genus Anaerovibrio. The sequence goes on from JAQUZO010000092.1 coordinate 6,769, forward strand.
CGGCTGGCCCGTGGGTATACAGGCCGCAATAAAATCGTCAAATTCATCGGCTGCTACCATGGACACAGTGACAGCCTGCTGGTCAAGGCCGGCTCCGGCATGGCTACCTTTGGTGTGCCGGACAGCCCTGGCGTTACCCCGGGGACGGCCCAGGATACCATTACGATACCGTATAATGATTTTG
>JAQUZO010000093.1 GCA_028691285.1 Anaerovibrio sp.
AGCATACACAGCTCCGCCTGAGGCCATTTCTCCTTTACAGCGCGGGTAAGAGGTCCCGCTAAAATTACATCGCCAATAAAGGCCAGGTCGATAATCAATATGCGCCTGATGGTCAAAAAATCAATATCCGGCAACAACAACGCCTCCATACTCACAGCCGAGCTGTCATATCCACACCCTGTCCGCTTTAAAGATAGGGCTTCAATTTTTCACAAACCATTTCCATCGTAATCTGCTCCAAGCAGTCCAGCTCTTTGGGGCAGGCTCTCCTCCAGCAGTATTTGCAAGCTCTTGGCACCTCAATGGCATTTTCCGGCTGGCCGTACGGACCGTTTCGGTTGGCATCTGTAGGCCCCATCAGCATGACTGCCGGAGTTCCCACTCCTGCCCCAAGATGCACCGGTCCGGTGTCACCGCCGACCACTGCCTGAGCCTCCCGTATCACATAAGCAAGCTGCTTGAGGGTAGTCCTGCCGACCATATTGACCGGCGGAATCTCCGCCAGCCGGCAGATATCCTCTGCCAGCTGCTCATCCAAAGCACCGCCCCCAATCAGGACAGGCAGCCTGCCCTGATTGTACAGCCAGTCGGAAAGTCTGGCATACCCTTCCACCGGCCACCTTTTATTGGGCCAGTTCGCGCCTGGTGCCAGCACCACATAGGGAATATCTCCTCTGCAGCCTGCAGCATAGAGATAGCTCCTTGCCATTTTGGCATCAGCGGCCGAAATTTCCACCGGAAATACGACCTTGTCCGCCCGGCAGCCTAACGCCCTTGCCACATCGAGATACCGCTCCACAATATGTCCCTGGGCGTGCGGACCAGCTACAGGCCTGGATATTTTATCGCTCATTTCCCGCATATTGCAGGTTCCCAGCCTGATCGGCGCCCCGGAGCACCAGGCGATGGCTGCCGATTTGAACAAGCCCTGCAAATCCAGCACGGCATCGTAGCTTTGATGGTTCAGCCTGCTGCGAAACGCACCATAATTCGTCAAAAATCCTCTCAGGGATTTAAACTTCTTTTTTTCAAAGACGATAATCTCATCAATATAGGGATTATCCTGCAGGAGATTGTAGGCTGGCGGTTCTACCACCCAGGTCACCCTGGCCTCCGGAAAAGTCTCCTTCAAGGCGTAGGACACAGGCAGGGCATGAATAACATCACCGATGGCACTCAGCTTGACCACCAGCACACTTTTAATACTCATCATATACTCCCTTGAATTTCATTTTTCTGTACTGCGGACAGAAAATATTTTCAGCTTTCGCCCCTGATTTTGGCAATGACATTCGTAGTGGAGCAGCCCTCTACCAGACGGACCAACTCCACCTTGCCGCCATAGCCCTGCACAAGCCGCCCCTCCGGCAGTGTTTCCAGGGTATAGTCCCCCCCCTTGACATACACATCGGGATGGACCTGCTCAATCAGCGCTTCGGCAGTCGGCTCGTCAAAGAGCACCACATAATCCACCGCCTCCAGAGCACCAACCACCTCAGCCCGCTCCAGCTCATGATTGACCGGACGGCTCGATCCCTTGAGCCTTCTGACCGAAGCATCGGTGTTTAAGCCCAATACCAGGCAGTCGCCAAAGGAACGAGCCTTTTTTAAATATCTCACATGCCCTGCATGAAGAATATCAAAGCAGCCGTTGGTAAAAACCACCTTCTGTCCCCCATCCCGCAACACCTGGCAGAAATCTGCAATTTTATCTCTGGCAATCAGCATAATCTATAATTCTCCCCAATATTTCAGCCAAAGTATCCCTCATATCACCAAGCCGCCGTATTTCCCTAAGCCTGCAAATATCAGCAATACTTACTTCTCAATTCATCTGCATAGACCACCGAAGTACCCATCTTGCGCACCGAAATGCTGGATGCCTCGTTGGACAGCTGGCTGGCCAGTACAGGGTCGATGCCTGCCGCCAGCCCCAAAATAACCGCTGCAACACAGGTATCTCCAGCTCCGGACACATCATAAACCTCGCTCTTGTCCGTTACAGGGATGTTGGTAACCTTGACGCGCAGCCCCTCCAGCTCCACATCAGCTGCCTGGCTCCCGTCCTCGATGCGCTGGAACAGCGTCATGCCATCCTCGCCCCGGGTAATCAGTGCCCCCTTGGCGGACATGAGACGCAGCAGCCTGCAGCCGCCTGCCACCAGCTCATCCTCTGTACTCAGCTCATGGCCGATGACCGCAGCCAGCTCCGCATCATTCTGCTTAATGTAATCAACTGTTTTGAAGCGAAGAATATCATAACGGGAATCTACTATGGTAGGAATCCCATGCGGCCTGCTCCAGTCAAAAATCTGCTGCAGCAGTCTGTCCGTGATGGTGCCGCTGCCATAATCGCTCAGCACAATTCCCTTCACCTGGGGCAGCACCGCAGCCAGATAATCACTCAGCCGTTCCTCACATTCCTGGCTCATAGCCTCCCTGCTTTCCCTGTCAATCCGCACAATCTGCTGGCTGACGGTGGTTCTACCGCCGGCCACAACACGGGTCTTGGCTATAGTCGGACGGCTGACATCACGGATAAAGCCGCTGACATCAACCTGCTGGCGACTCAGTATCTCCGCCAGGCCGTCAGCCGCACTGTCATCACCAGTCAAACCGGCCGCAAACACCCTGCCGCCCAGAGTAGCAGCATTATTCACCACATTTGCCGCACCGCCGGCCACAACATTCTCTCTGGACTGTTCCAGCACCAGCACGGGCGCCTCACGGGAAATCCGCGAGATAGTACCATACAGGTAGATATCCGCTATCATATCTCCAATAACCAGTACCGGCTGTCCAGCCATCTTATCAATAGCCTCCAAGGGAGTCATCAGCCCTTCACCTCTTTCTATATTGTTCACTTATCTGCCAGATGCCGTGCAGCAGATCCCCTTATCTGCTGCCTGCTCCATCACCACGGCGCAAACTGTGCCGATACCTTGAACTGCTGCCGCTTGCCGCGATAACGCACAACCAGCTCTGCGCAGTGCAGATTGTGATACCAGTAATAATCCGTATCCATCAGCCTGTTGGTCTCCGCATCGAAGGCCCAGCCCACTACGACTCTGTCCTTCGGGCTGAAGCTGTAACTGAATCCAGCTGTAGCCTTCTCCGAATAACTGTCCAGATCATAATCAAAGACACTGTTCTGGCTGTTGCTCTTGCTGAAGTGGTAGCCCAAATAAGTCGCCCAGCGGTCATCATACTCCTTGACTGCCGTTACATCATAGCCCATACCGCTTACCCGGGAATGGTCATAGGACTCGTCGGTAATGGAGTAATTAAGACTTGGATAAACCCGCCAGGTGCCCAGCTTGATTGCATCGATCCCCAGCGTTGCCTTGTATTTGGTATGGATGGAATGCTTGTTGTCCTGAGTCCAGGCACCATGCTCATAATAAAGCCCGTAGCTGAACGGCGACTTGCCGATTCTGCCGCTGTAGTTCCATTCCAGCGTAGGCGATTTATGTATCCATTTATTGTCTGTATCATCAAAAAAACCCGTCCGCAGGGCAAAGGAGCCAAAGGCCTTTGTATCATAGGTAATACCAGCATGAGACTTGACCTTGCTCCGCTGGGAAAGGAAAATATCCCAATAGGCCTGAACCCTGTCCGCCAGAGGATAATAATACCTGTCCTGCAGTCCAAAGCCGTTATCGTTGTCATAGCTGGCCTTCGGCAGGCGAGGCCCCTTGTCCCCTTCCTTGCTGACCTGCTTGGCTACAGAATAAACAGGTATACTGCCCAACCAATAGCTTACCCCATAGGAAATAGTCTGCACCCCGGGGTAATATTCGATTTTTTTCGCCGTCATCTTATAGTCGGGATTTTTGGCGCTGCATTTCGTGGCGCTGGCTTCAAAAAGCACTACCTTGTCAGGATAAAATTCGATTCTCTTTGCCTTGACATACTGATGGTCTATTTTGCCGTCCGCGTCCTCCATGCTGCCAGTTTCCTTGCCCCAGTTGTACTGGGTACGGTAGCCGTTCAGCACAATCCGTGCCTGCTCATCGGTCAGCTGCATCATATATGCCTTGTCCGGTATATCCACATCCTGCCTGACCAGATTGCCGTCTGCATGCTCAGTGATGAACCGCCTCTTATCCAGAGAGGTCAGCACTACATTGCCCTGTACAACAAAATCTCCCGTATTTTCATCATAAAAAAGGTCATCCCCCTCGACGGCCACCGGCACATTCTTGGTCGGGTCCAGGGGCTGACGAAGATTTTCCTTCATCCTGTAGGCATCTGTCAGCAGCTTTTTCTGATCCTCATTCAGGGCATTTTCCCTGGCAGTCCTGCGGCGATTCTCTATATAATCCAAAACCGTTGCATCCGTATCGCTTTCACCGTTATATGCAGCCTCTGCCACAGACAAAGGCAGCACGGCTGCACCTGCTGCCAGGACAGAGGTAAGGACAAAACCTGCTGCCGCAGCAGAAAACTTTTTCCGATTTTTCAACATCAATTCGCACTCCGATTTTCTCAAACCTAAAAAAACATACTCCCCTTTATAATACTTCATTCCAATTACAAATACAAGTCAAAGCCCCCTGACGGACAGCCAATAAAAAAATCCACCCAAGCCTGTACAGGTGAGTGGATTTTCCTGGGTGCCCTGCGGCACAGCCGCCCGAAGCAGCTCCGCCCGACAGCAGTGCTTATTCAGCAGTTGTCGGAATCGCGTAAATGACCTCATCCTTCATGGTCTGGATATAAATCTCCGTTCCCTCCGGCAGGTCGATATTCTTGCCCTGGACGAAAGCACCGCCAATGATGCCGATTGGCCCCAGCACCAAAATACCGGCAAGGCTGGCACCGGCAGCCATGCCCATCTGCTCCATGCTCTTTTGGGATTCCTCCCCCAGCACCATGCTCAGCTGGCGCCCGTCCACTGCAGTCAGATACTTGAAATCTATTTCCACCTCGGCATTGCGGCCAAAATTCTTTGCCTGGGAAACCTTGGTGATAACACCCTCACCGGCAGCGCCCTTGGTAAAAAGCAGCATGCCGTTCTCCACGACATCCTCGGCAGCCTGCAGGTGGATAACATCACCCTTTTTCAGATTCTTGGCATTCAGCCGGTCAACCAGTGCCACCTTTGCCAGCGTATTGGCAGGCACAGCGGTCTGGGCAAGCGGGATTTCCTTGCTGCCGAAGGCAAACTGGGACAACGCATCCACCCGGGATTTGAAGGTACCTGTAGCAGTTTTGCCGTTGACGCTCATTTCCATATTGTTCACCCGCTGCTGCATGCACTCCATGCTGACCTTGTGGGAAATCGCCCATTCCAGAGCATTCATCTGGGTAATCAGCGACGGCCCGGCAGAATTGTCATATGTAGCATCATACAGGGCATTGATGCGGTCCATCAGACTGCCTCCCGTATGGGTACCCTCAAAGTCCTTCTCCAGCTTATTGAGTCTTTCAGCCAGCGGACCGGTCTGAGCTGCACCGTACAAAGTGACCTCGATAGCGGCAATTTTATCATCAGCAGTATTTGCCACCTCTGCAAATGCCGTCCCCGTCATAGTAACCAAAAACACTGCGCACAGCATTATCCGAAACAGCTTTTTCAACATAAACAAACCTCCTTAAAGTCCATACATAAAAAAACAACACATCTTTCCATCAAATTATCTCTAATCATTATACTTATATTTGCCGATAAATGCAAAACTCAAGTGTATTTATAATCATATTTTAATATTGGAAAAAATTTGCTGGACAAGAAGGTATTTTTTGCTTATACTAACAGGGAACTGAATGTTCAACTCAAAAGCACTTATATTTTTTGTTTTTTTATGCTTTGGACCAGGGTGATGCAAACCCTGGTCTTTTTTTGCCGTAAAATTACAATATAAATACAACAATTCCCAAATAAAATGACGCACAGCTTTCTGATACAGCAGCGTCTGCAAAGACGACTACTGCCGAAAAAACCTGTGCGTCACTGTGAGCTTCCTGCACTGATTGAAAGGATCATCCGAATCCGACGCCACGCCTCAGTGCTTTTCTGCCTGATATGCAGCTGCCAGCTTCAGGGCCTTGCCTGCCGCCTCAATTGTCCGTTCTATTTCCGCATCTGTGTGAGCACCGGACATAAACAGCGTCTCAAACTGGCTTGGAGCCAAATAAATGCCCTGCTCCAGCATCGCTCTAAACCAGATCTTGAAGGTCTCCTGATCAGCGGCTGCAGAAGTCTCATAATCCACAACCTCCTGAGAGCTGAAAAAGAAACCAAACATGGAGCCTGCCTGCTGGACCTGCAGATCAATGCCTGCCTCTTTCGCCTTGGCAGCCACCCCCAGCACCAGGCGCTTGGTTTTCAGGGTAAGCACCCGGCTGTAATCAGGCTCACCCGGCTCCGGCGCTGCTGTGATTATTTTCAGCGTTTCCAGCCCCGCCGTCATGGCCAGAGGATTGCCGGACAAAGTACCTGCCTGATAAACAGGGCCCGCCGGGGAGACTCTCTCCATAATCTCTCTGCGGCCGCCATAGGCTGCCACCGGCAGTCCGCCGCCGATAATCTTGCCCAGGCAGGTCAAGTCCGGCTTGACGGCATAGGCCGCCTGCGCGCCGCCCAGGGAGGCGCGGAAGCCGCACATGACCTCATCAAAGATCAGAACAGCCCCATGCTCCCGGGTCTCTCTGCGCAGCAAATCCAAAAAGCCCGGCTTTGGCAGCACCAGACCCATATTGCCGGCCACCGGCTCGACAATCACCGCCGCTATTTCCTCCCCCTGCTGGGCAAAAACTTCTTTAAAAGCGGCAAAATCATTATACGGTATCGTAATGGTATCCTGGGCCGTCCCCGGGGTAACGCCAGGGCTGTCCGGCACACCAAAGGTAGCCATGCCGGAGCCGGCCTTGACCAGCAGGCTGTCACTGTGTCCATG
>JAQUZO010000094.1 GCA_028691285.1 Anaerovibrio sp.
GCTGCCAACAGTCAGAACTTCCGCAGTCTGATTATGACATTGCTGGCAGAGCTTGATCCTGATGAGGATAACTGTGAATGTGCCCATGTGCTCTCCGGTGTCGGCGGCTTCAAGCTGTAATTGCAAGGCCGGTCAAAAGACGGCCGCTGCCTGAGGATTTTCTTGACAAGCCGGCAACATTCATGTATCATAATCAAAGTGCTTGAGCAAAGCACCTAAAACGAAATATGGACTCATCCAGAGCAGTGGAGGGACTGGCCCTATGAAGCTGCGGCAACCATTGTTTCCGAAAGGACAAAACGGTGCTAATTCCTGAAGGCTGTGCCTGAAAGATGAGAGAATAGAAAACTCTCTCATTGCAGAGAGTTTTTTTTGTGCAGTCAATAGCCTGCAATGCAGGCTGTTTGCAATAAAGGTGTTTTCATATTTCACTTATTCGATGTGATGAAAGAGGAGGTATTTTCTTGGCAAAGCGTTTATTATTTACTTCTGAGTCTGTTACTGAGGGACATCCTGATAAAATTGCAGACCAGATTTCTGACAGCATTTTGGATGCGATTCTGGCAAAGGACCCTTTTGGGCGTGTTGCCTGCGAAACTATGGTAACTACCGGTCAGGCACATATTGCCGGTGAAATTTCTACTAACTGTTATGTGGATATTGCCAAAATCGTGCGTGATACGGTGCGCAATATTGGTTATACCCGCGCTAAGTTCGGCTTTGATGCCGATACCTGCGGTGTCTTGATTTCCATTGATGAGCAGTCTCCAGATATTGCCCAGGGGGTTGACAAGGCTCTGGAAGCAAGAGAAGGCGGACTGGATGAAGCAGAGGCTACCGGTGCCGGTGACCAGGGAATGATGTTCGGCTATGCCACCAATGAAACGCCTGAGTACCTGCCGCTGCCAATCGCTTTGGCACACCGGCTGTCCAGGCGCCTGGCAGAGGTGCGCAAGACCGGCCTGCTGCCATATCTCCGCCCGGACGGCAAGACCCAGGTAACGGTTGCCTATGAAAACGGCAAGCCGGTGGCTATCGATACCATCGTTATTTCCACTCAGCATGATGAAAAGATTTCTCTGGAGCAGATCCGCAGGGATTTGATCGAGCATGTCATCAAAGCAGTCATTCCTGCTGAGATGCTCAGCGACGCAACCAAATATTTCATCAATCCTACCGGCAAGTTCGTTATCGGCGGCCCGCAAGGGGACTGCGGCCTGACCGGGCGAAAGATTATCGTAGATACCTACGGCGGCATGGCCCGTCACGGCGGTGGCGCTTTCTCCGGTAAGGATCCAACGAAGGTTGACCGTTCCGGTGCTTATGCTGCCCGCTATGTGGCAAAGAACATCGTGGCTGCCGGCCTGGCAGAGCGTGCGGAGGTTCAGCTTGCCTATGCCATCGGTGTGGCAACACCTGTATCCATCATGGTTGACACCTTCGGCACCGGCAAGGTTGATGACCGTGTATTGGAGGAGCTGGTCAACAAAAACTTTGACCTGCGTCCGGCAGGCATCATCAAGATGCTGGATTTACGCCGTCCTATCTATGCCCAGACTGCGGCCTACGGACATTTTGGCCGCACTGATATAGATCTGCCTTGGGAGCATATTGACCGGGCAGAGGCTCTGCGCACTCAGGCAGGCATCTAAAATTCATATGTAATTTACCTCAAATGCTGCAGCCAGGCGACAAGCCAGGCTGCAGCATTTTGCTTGGTAAAATCAGCAGCCTTGACCGTCTGCCGTTATTTTTTGCTCCTCTGAAAATATGTCCGGATGTCAGTGAACATAATAAGTACAAAATCATACTGATTTTATGTTTGTCTTAAAATTATTCACAGTCTTATCTGTTTGTACACTACATTTTGTATGTATACTATACCTTTTTGGTAATTGTTTTTCACCGAGAAATATAGTATCCTATATGTAAAAGAATATTGTATACATAATACAGATGCTATTATTTTAATTGCTGAGGAGGCTGATGATATGAGACAGGAGCATGATTTCTTAGGTGAATTGAATGTACCGGATGATGTATATTATGGTGTGCAGACCATTCGCGCAATGGAAAACTTCAAAATTACCGGGCTGCAGATTGACAGGGATTTTATAATTGCCATGGCACAGGTCAAAAAAGCAACCATACTGGCAAATCTGAATACCGGCAGGATGGAGCAGGAGACAGGCAAGCTGCTTCTGCAGGCCGTAGATGAGATTATTGCCGGCAAGCTCCTGGACCAGTTCCCGGTAGACCCTATCCAGGGCGGTGCAGGCACCTCCTTCAACATGAATATGAATGAGGTCATGTGCAACAGGGCGCTGGAGCTTGGCGGACACCCGAAGGGCCGTTATGATATTATTTCTCCCAACAATCACGCCAATATGGCTCAGTCTACCAATGATACCTTCCCGACTGCAATCAAGGTATGCCTCAGGAACAAAGGCAAAAAGCTGCTGAAGGCATTAGATTATCTCGCAGCTGAGCTGGAACTGAAATCCGAGGAGTACAAGGATATCCTGAAGATGGCACGCACGCATCTGCAGGATGCAATACCTGTGACGCTGGGACAGGAAATGGGTGCCTATGCTTCCGGGGTTCGCAGGGGCATGAGGCGCATCCAGTGTGCAATGGACAATCTCAGTGCTGTCAATATGGGAGGCACAGCCATTGGTACTGGCTTGAACGCCGAAGCGGCTTATCTGGATGTCATTGCCGGCAAAATGACCGAGGTGACAGGTGAAAAATGGGAGGAAGCAGCCAATCTGATCGATGCGACCAACAATACGGATGGCTTTGCCGATATGTCCTCTGCCATGAAGAATACCGCATTGGTGCTGATAAAAATGGCAAATGATTTTCGGTTGATGGCTTCAGGGCCTCGTGACGGCTTCTATGAGCTGAAGCTGCCGATGCGCCAGCCAGGCTCATCTATTATGCCCGGCAAGGTGAATCCGGTCATTGCCGAGGTGCTGAATCAGACCTGCTACCAGGTTGTCGGCAATGATTTGGCGGTTACCATGGCAGTGGAAAATGGCCAGTTCGAGCTCAATGTCATGGAGCCTGTCATGGCATTCAATATGTTCAATTCCATGAATTTCCTGACCAATGCTGTCAACGGCTTTGTCGATAAGCTGCTGAAGGATTTAGAGCCAAACCGTCAGCAGTGCCAGTACTGGCTGGATAGAAGCGTCGGCGTCATCACAGCGTTGCTGCCGCATATCGGCTATGAAGCATCCGCGGCTTTGGCCAAGGAAGCGTATAATACCGGACGGCCTGTCAGGGAAATTATTCTGGAGCAGGGCATAATGACCGAAGCCAGGCTGAATGAAGTGATGGCACCTGCGGCAATGACAAGTCCAGGCATCACCGGCAAATAATTTTTTGAGGAAATAAATACTGCAGTTCCCAAAGCTGGAGTGTACAGCTATGCCGGAGTCAGGATTCGAGCCTGATTCCGGGAGGACAGTACACGGAGCTTTGGGAATTTTTTTGAGAAAATATTTGACATCACCAGCAGACTAAGCTATTATTGTTATGTTAATTTAGAATGAGTTTAAGTGTGTGGGGGGAGCATGTGACTCCCCTTTTGTTTGCTATAATGGGAGGAATTTAAAACCAATGAGTACAAACGAAAATTTGAGGAATATTGCGATTATTGCCCATGTTGACCATGGTAAAACTACCCTGGTAGATGCTATGCTGCAGCAGAGCCATATTTTTCGTTCCAACGAGCAGGTTGCTGAACGCGTCATGGATTCCGGTGATCTGGAGCGTGAGCGTGGTATTACAATTCTTTCCAAAAACACTTCTGTAATGTACAACGGCATCAAGATCAATATCGTCGATACCCCGGGCCATGCTGATTTCGGCGGCGAGGTTGAGCGTGTACTGAACATGGTCGATGGCGTAGTTCTGCTGGTAGATGCCTTTGAGGGGCCTATGCCGCAGACCAAGTATGTTCTGCGCAAGGCTTTGGAGCAGGGCTTGAAGCCGATTGTTGTCATCAATAAGATTGACCGTCCGGATCAGCGCGTAGATGATGTTTACGATGAGGTTTTGGAGCTGTTCATGGAGCTGGATGCAGATGATGACCAGCTGGAATTCCCATGTATTTATGCTACTGCCCGTGATGGCATTGCCAAGTACAATATGGAGGACGACAGTGCTGACCTGAAGCCTCTGATGGAGACTATCGTTAAGGAAATCCCTTGTCCAAAGGGCGATGCAGAGGGTCCTCTGCAGATGATGGTTACAAATCTTGAGGCTGACGAGTATGTGGGCAAGGTTGCTGTAGGTCGCATCATCCGCGGTACAGTAAAGCCAAATCAGGGTGTACTCCTGCTCAATGGAGACAATCAGACCAAGGCAAAGATCGGCAAGGTATATACTTATCAGGGATTGAGCCGCGTAGAAGCAACCGAGGCATCCATGGGTGAAATCGTCTGCCTGACCGGTCTTGGCAATGTCAGCATCGGCCAGACCGTTGCAGATGCTGAAAATCCTGAGGCTTTGCCGAGCATCAATATCGATGAACCAACCCTGTCCATGACTTTTGGTGTAAATACCAGCCCATTCGCAGGCCGTGAGGGACAGTTCATCACCTCCCGCCATCTGCGTGACCGCTTATTCAAGGAAGTGGAGACCAATGTGTCACTGCGCGTTGAAGAAACCGATACGGCTGATGTATTCAAGGTTTCCGGCCGTGGTGAGCTGCATTTGTCAATTTTGATTGAAACCATGCGCCGTGAGGGATATGAGCTGCAGGTAGGCAAGCCGGAGGTAGTATACAAGACCATCAATGGCCAGACATGTGAACCAATGGAGAACCTGACCATCGAAGTACCGCAGGAATTCATGGGTACTGTTATGGAGTCTTTGGGTACCCGCAAGGCAGAGCTTTCCAATATGTCAGAGGTTTCCGGCTATATGCGCATGGAATTTTTGATTCCTGCCCGTGGCCTGATTGGCTTCCGCTCTGAGCTTTTGACCAACACCAAGGGCAACGGTATCATGAATCATGTGTTTGCTGGCTATGTGCCGTACAAGGGTGATATTCCAGGCCGTGTAAGAGGCTCCCTGGTAGCCTTTGAGCAGGGTGAGACTACCGGTTATGGTATCTTCTCCTTACAGGACCGCGGCACTATGTTTATTTCTCCTGGCCAGCCGGTTTACGAGGGCATGATTGTAGGCGAGAATTCCCGCGAGATGGATATTGACATCAATCCATGCAAGGCAAAGCATGTTTCCAACATGCGTACCTCTTCCTCTGATGAGGCAATACGCCTTGTGCCGCCTAGACTTCTGAGTCTTGAGCAGGCTATCGAATATATCAATCAGGACGAAATGGTAGAGATTACCCCGGACAGCATTCGTCTCCGCAAGGCTATTTTGGATAAGACTATCCGCGGCCGTGCCAGCAAAAACTCAAGAAAGTAAATTAGGTCTTAAGTTGCCATTGATTTTTATTGTTGTATAGTTTATAATGTTTGCATGGTATAAATTATATAATATAAATGTATTCACAGAATAATACAAACAAGAATTCAGGCACTTAGATGTATAGGGATTGTATCGGAGTTATTGGAGGCGGAGATTGTGGAAATTATCAGCAAGCTGAGCAGTTTTTTTGCACCTGTAGAGGATGATATTATTTTTGATGAGGATATCGTGGAAGAAGAGGCAGCAGCACCTGTTGCTGCAGCTCAGAAGAAGGTTGTCGGCGGTGAGCCGGTAGGCAGTATTTCTTCTAACCCGGCTATTGATGCTGCAGTGCGCCGCCAGAGCATCAAGCTGGTAGCCGGCAGTAAGGTTCAGGATATGTCTATTCAGATTTATGCTCCTCAGAATTTTGACAATGTTTCGGAGATTGCAGACGCATTGAAGTCCAGGCGTTCAGCCATTGTGAACTATGAGCGTGTAGAGCTGGCAGAGCAGCGCCGTATCTGTGATTTTCTGAATGGTGTATGCTATGTCCAGGATGGCGAAGTGCGCCGCATAACTGCTACCATGGTGCTTTATGTACCAAATGGCGTAGAGATCAATGAGGTGAAGAGCGTAGCTCCTGAGCCGGCTCCAGCGCAGTTCTGATTTTTATATTATATTCCGTGATAGGCAGGGAGTCAGTAAGTCCGCCGGGACGCTGACTCCTTTTTACATAGCCGCTATGATTGACAATGATAAAAAAAATTCATATAATATTACAGTATGACTTGTAATAAACTGATGCCTGATGACAGGCTGTTTACTAAAATATATTAAAAAGGAGTTTTTGTATAATGGCAGATAAAAGTGTATTGCTGACCGCAGAAGGTCTTAAAAAACTGCAGGAAAAGCTGGAATACTTGAAGGGTGAGAGAAGACTGGAGGTAGCAGCCCGCTTGAAGGCTGCCATTGCACTGGGAGATTTGTCGGAGAACTCCGAGTATGATGATGCTAAAAATGAACAGGCCTTTTTGGAAGGCGAGATTCTGGAGCTGGAGGAAAGCATCCGCCATTCCAAGATTATTGAGGCCAGTGCAGACAGCAATACAGTATCCCTTGGTGCGCAGGTGGTATTGAAGGACATTGAATTTGATGAAGTGGACACATATATGATTGTTGGTTCCACAGAGGCGGACCCTGACAATGGCAAAATTTCCAATGAATCACCTGTAGGACTGGCCATTATGGGACAGACTGTAGGATCGGTTGTGGATGTTGTTGTCGGTGACAATGTTATCCAGTATCAGATTATCGAAATCAAGCATTAATTAAATAGGAGATAGATGTAAGTGGCAGAAAATAAGGAAAACATGCCTGTTGAGCAGGATATGAATGAATTGATGAAGGTACGCCGTGATAAGCTGGCCGCCTTTGAAGCAAAGGGGGTTGC
>JAQUZO010000095.1 GCA_028691285.1 Anaerovibrio sp.
TGTCAGATGAATTTCAGCGATGCGGAACGCATGGAGGGCGAGCTTGCCAGGCTGGGGTATGCTGCTGTTGATTCAATGGAGCAGGCATCGCTTATTATCATCAACACCTGCTGTGTGCGGGAAACTGCTGAGGACAAGGTTTACGGCAAAATCGGAGAAATCAAGGCCCTGAAGCGCAGAAATCCCGATCTGATTTTCGGCATCACCGGCTGCATGGCACAAAAGGAAGGCGAGAAGCTCATCAGGCGCGCTCCCCATATTGATTTTGTCCTGGGCACCAACAAGGTACATGAGGTTGTCAGTACCGTGCAGAAGCTTGAGGCGGCTCAAGCCAGGCATATAGTGGATACCGAGCTGCGGGAGGCGGAGATGCCGGAGAATGTGGCTGTGCACAGGAAAGCGGCTTTGTCAGCCTGGATTCCTATTATGTATGGCTGCAATAATTTCTGTACCTATTGTATAGTGCCTTATGTGCGGGGGCGTGAGCGCAGCCGGTTGCCGGAGGATATTGTCAGGGAGGCAGAGGAAGCTGCAGCTCAGGGCTTCAAGGAGGTCACTCTTTTAGGACAGAATGTAAATTCCTATGGCAAGGATCACCAAAAAGCCAGCTTTGCCGGCCTTTTGGAGCTGGTGGACGGGGTTGAGGGAATAGAGCGGGTGCGCTATATGACTTCTCATCCCAAGGATTTGAGTGATGAGGTCATAGAGGTGATCAAGAACAGCCGCCATATCTGCCGGCATTTCCATCTGCCGGTGCAGCACGGCAGCAACCGAATCCTCAGAGCCATGAATCGTGTCTATACTGTAGAGCAGTACAGGGAGCTGGTGCGTAAAATCCGGGCAGCAGTGCCGGATGCCAGCCTGACTACGGATTTAATTGTAGGCTTTCCCGGCGAAACCGAGGAGGATTTTCAGCAGCTGCTGGATTTCCTGGCGGAAATACGTTATGACCAGGCGTATACCTTTATTTATTCCAAGCGTTCCGGTACGCCGGCAGCCGAAATGCCAGAGCAGGTAGAGGATGCCTGCAAGCATGAACGGCTGAACAGGCTTATGGCACTGCAAAATCAGATCAGCCTGGAAATCAATCAGCAGCTTGTGGGCAGGGTCCTGGAGGTCATGGTTGAGGGGCCGAGCCAAACTGATGCGGCGGTGTGGACAGGGCGTACCGGCACCAACAAGATTTTGCTGTGGCCGCATGTCGGGACAGAAAAGCCGGGTGATTTGGTACAGGTAGAGGTACAGCAGGCCCAGACCTGGATTTTAAAGGGAAAGCTGCACGGGCACGCTTTGCTTTAAAAGCCGCAGAATAAAATTAAGTTGAATTTGACAGAACAGGAGATATTATGGAACTTACTCCCATGCAGAAGCAGTATATGGAAATAAAAAATGAATACCCCAATGAAATCCTTTTTTTCCGCTTGGGAGATTTCTATGAAATGTTCTTCGAGGATGCGGTGATTGTTTCCAGAGAGCTGGGGCTTACTCTTACCAGCCGCAGCGGGGATATGCAGAAAAATCCCATGTGCGGAGTTCCCTACCATGCTATTGACAGCTATTTGAGCAAGCTGGTGACCAAGGGGTACCGGGTAGCTATTGCCGAGCAGATCGGCGATCCCAAGGCTAAGGGGCTGACCAGGCGTGAGGTGGTCAAGGTAGTTACTCCGGGGACGATTTTGGAAGAAGCGGCATTGAAGTCTGCTCAGAATAATTATATTGCATTGGTCTATGAGTCTGAAGATCAGCTTTTGCTGGTGGGGGCGGATATTTCTACTGGGGAATGCTTTTATGGTATCTATACCGGAGCAGATCGCCTGCATGGGCTGTGTGATGAGCTGTATCGCCTCATGATGCCGGAGCTGGTTGTGCTGGGAGAGGTGAGCTGCCGCAGAGAGCTGGAAGAATTTGTTGCCATGCGCCTGAGTAACTGTCTCTTTACTGATATAACGGCGCCGCCGAAGAATGTGCAGGACTTGCTCATTCAGCATTTTGATGTCAGCAACCGTCCTGCGGAGCAGGCAGCAGAGGTTGCGGTAGGAGCCCTGCTGGGCTATCTCCATGATACGGTGAAAACGGATTTGAGTCATCTGTCACAGCTTTCTCGGCTGGATTATTCGGAAAATCTGGTGATAGATACCTATACCCTGAGAAATTTGGAGATTACCCGCAATTTGCGGGATGGAGGCAAGAAGGATACCCTGCTTTCGGTGCTGGATTTTACCCATACTGCTATGGGGACAAGGCTTTTGAAAAAATGGCTTGAATATCCTCTGATGGATATTGGCGAAATCAACAAAAGGCTGGACAGTACAGCTGAGCTGAAGGACAATTTTCTGCTGCGTCAGCAGCTGCAGGAATCCTGCGGGAGCATTTATGATTTTGAACGGCTTTTGACCCGTATTGAGATAGGCAGTGCCAATGCCAGAGATCTGGTGGCGCTGCGCAGCTCCTTTATGGCACTGCCGGCCATCAGGGAAGCATTGGCTGGTGCAGGTGCCCGTATGCTGCAGTCCTGCAGGCAGCATATTCATCTTTACGAGGATCTGGTAGAGCTGCTGCAGAAAGCCATTGTGGACAATCCCGGCCTGACCATCCGTGATGGGGATATTATCCGGGACGGCTAAAATGAGGAGCTGGATCAGTATCGTCTGATTGCCCATGACAGCAAAAAGCTGCTGCAGGCAATGGAGGAGCAGGAGAAGGCAAAGACGGGCATCCGTTATTTGAAAATAGGCTACAACAAGGTCTTCGGCTACTATATTGAGGTGCGCCACAGCGGTACGGACAAGGTGCCGGCTCATTATGTGCGCAAGCAGACCCTGGCCAATGCAGAGCGTTATATCACAGAAGAGCTGAAAGAGTTTGAAACCAAGATTCTGGGGGCACAGGAAAAAATTGTGGCGCTGGAATACAATCTGTTTACGGAAATCCGTGAGACTATCAAGGAACGCCTGGGGGATATTCAGGTGACAGCCAGGAACATTGCGGTGCTTGATGTACTGACGGGACTTGCCGAGGCGGCAGACCGCTATAATTATGTACGGCCTCAGCTGGTGCCTGACGGTCAGATTGACATCAGGGACGGCAGGCATCCTTTGGTGGAGAGAATCCTGCGGCGGGAGCTTTTTGTGCCGAACAATACCCGATTGAATCACAGTGACTGCGAAATCATGCTGATTACAGGGCCAAATATGGCAGGTAAATCCACCTATATGCGACAGACGGCACTCTTGGTGCTGATGGCGCAGATGGGCAGCTTTGTGCCTGCCGGAGAAGCGGTGATTTCTCCTGTTGACAGGATTTTTACCCGTATTGGTGCCAGTGATGATTTGGTCAGCGGCCAGAGTACCTTTATGGTAGAAATGAATGAGGTGGCACAGATTTTGAAATATGCCACCCGGAACAGTCTGGTGATTTTGGATGAGATCGGACGGGGCACCAGCACCTTTGACGGCATGAGCATTGCCAAGGCCGTAATCGAGCATATAGCTGCCAAAATTCATGCCAAGACACTCTTTGCTACCCATTACCACGAGCTGACGGATTTGGCGGATGATAAAATCCGGAATTTCTGTATCGCTGTCAAGGAAAAGGGCAAAGATATTACTTTTTTGCGGCGGATTATTCCGGGGGCGGCAGATAAATCCTATGGTATCCATGTTGCCAGGCTTGCGGGTCTGCCCAAAACGGTGACCAACCGTGCCGAAAGGATTTTAGCTGGGCTGGAGGAAGGCGAGCTGACGAGGACTGAGACTGCTGCCGGACAGATGCTTTGCTCTGAGGAGCAGCCTGTGCCGAAGGAAAATGCGGGCATGGCGTCAATTTTTGGCGGCAGTCTTTCAGATACGCTGCTGCAGCTGGATGTGATGACTATGACTCCGTTGGAGGCAATCAATGAACTGTACCGGCTGCAGCAGCAGGCCAAAAAGGAGGCAGGTTTGGGATGAGCTTTATCCATGTCTTAGATGATAACACCATCAATAAAATAGCTGCCGGTGAGGTTGTGGAAAGACCTGCCTCTGTGGTGAAGGAGCTGGTGGAAAATGCTATTGACGCCAAGGCTGACCGCATTGAGGTTGAGATTATGGCAGGCGGTACCAGCTTTATGCGGGTGTCTGACAATGGCATCGGCATGAGCAGAGAGGACGCGGCAAGGGCGGTTCTGCGCCACGCTACCAGCAAAATCTTGCAGGTAGACGATTTGCAGAACATTGACACCCTGGGCTTTCGCGGAGAGGCGCTGCCGAGCATTGCGTCAGTTTCACGCTTTTCGCTCCAGACGCGTCAGGCGGGAGCGGAGCTTGGTACGGAAATCAAAATCAGCGGCGGCAAATCCACGGAGGTGGAGGAGGTTGGCTGCGGCCTGGGAACAACTGTCATGGTGGAGGATTTGTTTTTCAACACGCCTGCCCGAAAAAAATTTTTGAAAACCAATAACACAGAGGGCGGCAAAATCAATGAATTTATCATTAAGCTTGCGGTTTCCAAGCCTCATATTGCCTTTAAGCTGATCAATAACAATAAAGCTGCCATAGCTACGCCGGGCAGCGGCAATCTCAGGGAAACCCTGCAGAGCATTTATGGCAGCACTTTGGGAGATGCCTTGCTGCCGCTGGATTTTACAGATGAGGACATCAGGATTGACGGCTTTGTTTCCAAGCCGTCTGCTATCCGCAGCAGCCGCAGCTGGCAGACATTTATTGTCAATGGCAGGATTATCGCCAATCGGGCAATAGCCAGAGCGATAGACAATGCTTACCATGCACTGATTCCGAAAACTGGCTATCCGCTGGTAGCCATGACTATAGAGGTGCCTCAGCATACCATTGATGTCAATGTCCATCCCCAGAAGAGCGAGATGAAATTTGAGGACGAGGGCAGGATCTTTAAGGCTGTGTACAAGGCTGTCCTGGATGCAGTGCATCCCAAAGAGCAGGCACGGGATTTAGGTGCGGTAGCTGCGGAGGCAGAAAATCTCCGGCGTCATGTCCAAAATGGCTGGCAGGAGCTGCAGGAAAAGCAGGGCAGTACCTCTGCGGCGGCCAGGCCCTATATGGCAGATATTCTGGATATAGCCGGGTCTGGCACAGCCGCAGATGGGAGCAGCCTGCTGCGGCATCAGGAAGGCGGCGGCTCTGCAGCCTATGGGCAGCCGAGGCAGAGCAGCTTGAGCTGGC
Organism: Anaerovibrio sp.; assembly: GCA_028691285.1. Taxonomy (GTDB): domain Bacteria; phylum Bacillota; class Negativicutes; order Selenomonadales; family Selenomonadaceae; genus Anaerovibrio. The sequence continues at coordinate 5,178 of JAQUZO010000095.1, forward strand.
ATGAGGCAGCGGCGGTCCTTCAAAGGGAAAAGGCGGCAGCAATGCAGCAGGAAAAGGATTTTGCCGCAGCCCTGAGGGAAACGGCAGCCGGTGATTCAGCGTCTGCCAGTCAGCCGTCCAGGCAAATGGTGCCTGTCGGGCAGGTGGATAATACATATATCGTTGCCCAGGATGCAGACAGTCTGTATATTGTGGACCAGCATGCCGCCCATGAGCGGATTCTCTTTGACAGGTTTTCGGAGCAGGCGGCTCAAATACCGGTTCAGCAGCTTTTAGTGCATTTACTGCTGGATTTCAGCAGCCATGAAGGCCAGCTTTTGGAGGAAAATCTTGCCATGCTGGCAGAGCTTGGTTTTGGGCTGGAACCAAGCGGCCCCCATCAGTTTCGGTTGACTGAGGTGCCTGCGGATGTGCCGAGCGGTGAGGCGGAGGATTTTATTCGGGAGATTTTGGCATCCCTGGAGGAGCTGCACAAGCCGACGGCGGCAGAGCTGAGGAAGGCTGCTATAGCCACTACCGCCTGCAAGGCGGCAATCAAGGCAGGCTTTCGGCTGAATATGCGCCAGATGGAGCTGCTTCTGGAGGAGCTGAACCGTACAGCAATGCCGTATACCTGCCCCCATGGCAGGCCGACGATTCTCAAATTCAGCAGCGATGAGCTGGCGAAGATGTTCAAGCGGACAGGCTTTTGATATTTTAGTGATGAGACTGTATAAGCACTTGCGGAATATCGTGAGTGCTTTTCTTTATATCATGGCAGAAGGGCGGGAATATTTTCTGCGATGTGTTCAGTCAGGTGAATTGGGCATATATATTTTCAATCGGAAAGGACAGGATTTCAATTTATGCAGGCGATAATTACTACGGACAGAAAGTGTCATACGGAAAGTATTTCACTGGCCAAGGCTGTGGCGGAGCAGCTTTCCATCAAATACGCGGAAAGGTGCAAATATTCCGTGCCGGTGCTGATGGAAAAGCATGAGGCCGAAGTGGTGCTGGTGGCTCATCCGGGGGAGCTGCGGCTGCATACTGCGGCAGGGGAGCTGTTTTTTCATCCCAATATGTCCCAGCTTCGTCTGAAAAATCTCCGTCAGGGCGATAAGGACCACATGACAGAGGCGATGGGGCTGACTGAAGGGATGTCCGTGCTGGATTGTACTCTGGGCTTTGGAGCAGATGCCATTGTTGCCAGCTTTGGAGTGGGTGAAAAGGGGCAGGTGACAGGGCTGGAGGTCAGTCCGTATATTGCAGCGGTGACAGGCTACGGACTGCAGCATTTTGTACCGGGCAATTATCCCCTCTTTGCGGCCATGCGGCGCATCAGGGTGGTCAATGCAGATTATCTGGATTTTTTGCGGCAGCAGCCGACTGGCTCTTTTGATGTGGTGTATTTTGACCCGATGTTCAGAAAGCCGCTGACTGCCAGCAGCAGCATTTCACCTCTGCGGGGAGTGGCAGATCATCGTGCCTTGTCACTGGCGGCGGTGGCGGAGGCAAAAAGGGTTGCCCGCCGGCGGGTAGTCATGAAGGAGGCCAGCGGAAGCGGGGAATTTGAGCGGTTGGGCTTTGATATTGTCACAGGCGGCAAATATTCCAAGGTGCATTATGGTATACTTCCTGCGGACCGCTGACAGAGGCGGGGAATGGATGCTTGCACCCATAGGACAGCAGATGTGTTTCAGACATAT
>JAQUZO010000096.1 GCA_028691285.1 Anaerovibrio sp.
TGCCGCAGGGAATATGGCTTTTTGAACAATACGGATTTTGCCCAGAAATACGGACAGCAGGGCAAGCAGGATGTGGCGTCGGCCACTTCCAAGCATACCTCTCAGGGCTGGGATATGGCCCGCAGCGGAGCGAGACCCGGCAGAAATGTCATAGGCGAGCAGGCAAAATCAGAACTGAGGAGTCAGATTATCAAGTGGCCGCAGTGGACCGCCAAGGATATTCCTGACCCGGTATATACAGTTGAGCCTTCACAGATCAAGGGACAAATGAATGTGGGGCACGACAGATATACTATTACACCGGTTGATCATGCCGCAATCGAAATAAAGACCGGTTCGGCTGAAACATATATTGCTAAGGAAGGCTCCATTCGCATGTGGACCACGGAGGGGCATTATGATATATATGCATAACCCGTGCGGAAAATAGAAATTGGAGGCTTTTAGATGAAAAAGGTAACAACCCGCCGCTTTGGCGAATTGGAGATTGATGATCGGGATATTGTGAAATTTGCAGAGGGAATTCCCGCCTTTGAGAAGGAGCATGAGTTTGTTGTGCTGCCCTATGAGGAGGGGACGCCATATATGTTTTTGCAGTCATTGACCACGCCGGATCTGGCATTTCTGATGACTGACCCTTTTGTTTTTTTTGCAGATTACAGCTTTGAGCTGGATGATGAGAATATGGACAGGCTTGCCGTTGGCAGCATGGAGGATGTGCTGGTGTGCACGCTGATATCCATTCCGGCCTCCGGGGTGGCAGATATGACCACCAATCTCCTGGCTCCGATAGTTATCAACAGGCACACCATGCAGGCAAGGCAGGTCGTGCTGGAAAATACCGACTATACCACCAGGCACAGGCTGTTCCCGCAGCAGAAGGGAGCAGAGTGATGCTGGTTTTAACAAGGCGTCCCCGCCAGCAGATCATGCTGGGGGATGATATTGTCATCAATATAGTAGATGTCAACGGAGAGAATGTGCGTATTGCCATTGATGCTCCGAAAAACATAAAAATTTACCGCGGCGAAATCTACCGTGCGATAAAGGATGAAAATCGCAGCGCTGCGGCGGCACCAGCAGATTTTGACCTGTCAGGGGTATTGCCTGATAAGCCTTGATCCTACAGGCTGATGCAGAGATAATGTGTCTATTGTTTATAAAGGACTAAAATCATTTTCTATGGAGGGATAACAATGATTGGAAAGATGCAGGACATGGTGACGGCAGCGGTTGTTGTTTCTGCTGCGGATAACAGAGGGACGAGGTTTGCCGCTGATACGAAGGTCAGCGAGCAGGCAAACAACGGGAATGCGGCGGTGCAGTCCGGCTCTCAGCCGGATGATACGGAGCAGATCAATGCCTCCCCTGACTCGAAGCAGGCCAATGCAGACCAGCAGGAGAATGAGCAGAATTCAGGCAATAATCTGACTCATGGATTCGTCAGCGAAATGACCAGAGAGCTAAACGAGCTGATGAGTAAATTGAGCTGTGACCTGGAGTTCCAATATCACAAGGAAGTAGGAGTAATGTCCGTTAAGATGGTAGATAAAAATACCAAGGAAGTAATCAAGGAATTTCCGCCGGAGGAGATGGTGGAGGGCATGATCAAGGCCCAGGAGTGGCTGGGAGCGTTTTTGGACAAAAATGCGTAATTTTCGCAGCGGCATCCATGGCGCTGTGTTTTTCCAGGAAGCGTGAGTGCTCGTGCATGGTATACAGCAGACACCACAAGCCTGTGAAAACACGCTCTCGCTCCTATAGCAGCGCAGCGGTTACTAAATTCGTCCGTCGCCAAGGCTCGGACTCATTAAGTACCGGCGCCGCTATCAGGGTTTTCTTCAGGCTATGGCAGTCTGCTTTTACAAAGCGGCAGTCTGTGCCATGCTCTGTTCGAGGTCGGGCGAGTGCAAGGCAGCAGCACCCATAACCTCAAGAAAAGCATTATTAAACGCCGGCACTTAATGAACGCAGAGCGTGAATTTAGTGTCCGCTGCGTTTAATGCTGAGCGGGAGCGTCTTTTCGGAGGTTTATGGGTGACGATGCCGGGGAAGCATGAAGGCCTGTGGATATATGCAGGCTTGCAGGCGGTCTGCTGAGTGAAACTTTCCATAGTTTCGACATTTATACACTGAAAATAATCAATAAAACTTGTCAGAAGACATATAGAGGAGGTACCTGAAATGGGCGTAAATGGCATTTATGGCTTATCCGGGTCAGGTCTGGATATCGAGTCCCTGGTAAAAATGGGCATGATGAACAAGCAGAATCAGTATGATAAAATGTATCAGACTGATGTCCGCCAAACCTGGGTCAAGGAAGCCTATAACAACATATATACAACAATCAATACCTTTAAGAGCAATATGAGTGACTTCAAGATGCAGTCCAACATGAATGCTATGTCGGCTACCAGCACCAACAAAGATGTGGTGTCTGTTACTGCCAACGGTGCGGCTGCAGCCATGAACCACAAAATCAGCGTCAGTTCCATCGCCAGCAACGCTTATCTGATGACCGGCGACGGCAAGACCATCGACAGGGCACAGGGAGCTGTTTCCAGCACCAGCACAGCCCTTTCGGATGTTATCTATGGCAGCAGGCTGACGAATACTACTCAGGATGCAGACGGACACTATCAGTACACCATTGACGGCAATACCGTCAACGGCTCTGATGTGGCGATTTCGCTGGAGGTGCAGGATTCTGATGTCCTCGACGGACAGGGCAATCCGACTACTCATAAAATAGAGCTTACCTACGATAATATTTTTCAGGACAAAAAGACTCTGAGTGATTTTGCGTCGGCATTTTCTGCCAGCGGTGCCAATGTCCAGGGCGGTTATGATACAACCAATGATTCCTTCAGCCTCTACAACAAAACCAGCGGCTCAAGCAATCTGATCAATCTGACCTCCAACAATGACGATACCACTACGCTGCTGAACAATCTCCATCTGGCTTCTTACAATGCCAGCAGTGAGAGCCTGACTGATTTGCCGAGCTTCACTACCGGGACAACCGCCGAGGCAGCCAAGGGCACCAACGCTGAGGCAACTATTGACGGCAAGAAGTACACCTCTGCCACCAACAAGCTGACGGTAGCAGGCGTTATCTACAATCTGAACAGCGTGTCTGCCAAAAATGCGGACGGCACCTATCAGAGCAGTACCGTTACCGTATCTCAGGATACCGATACCGTTGTTGACAATGTTAAAAAGTTTGTGGATATGTACAACACACTGCTGGACAGCCTGAATGACAAGCTGTCAGAGAAGCAGTATTCTGATTACAAGCCGCTGACTAAATCTCAGGAAGCAGCGATGACCAAGGAGCAGGTAACCCAGTGGAATGAAAAAGCCAAGTCGGGACTGCTTTATCATGATTCCAATATCAGCTCTCTGGTCAGTGCCATGCGTGAGTCCATTTATACCAAGGTGGATTCGGTGGACAGCAAGTACAATTCCCTGTCTTCTATCGGCATAACCACGACTACCAATAATATCAAGGGGCATCTCAGCCTTGATGAGACCAAGCTGAAAAAGGCACTGGCTGAGGATCCGGACTGTGTATACCAGCTTTTTGCGTCCGATCAGGACAGCACCTATGTTGCCGGCAGCACAGACAAGAACCAGTCCAACAATACTGCCTACAACAAAAAGAATGATTATTTGAACACTGGTGTAGCGAACCGTCTGTACAATGTCATGACCGAGAATATGACAGTCATCGAAAAGTATGCAGGAACCAGTACCGCTACCAATGATGAAAGCTATTTGGGCAAACTGATTACCAACAACAAGACAAGGATGACCAGCTTCCAGACCTTGATGAAGGCTTATGAGAGCAATCTGTACAAAAAATATGATGCCATGGAGGTGGCTCTCTCCAAGCTGGGTGCACAGCTCAGCTATATCACAGGCTGATTCGTTTGATATGAGGTAAATATATGATTAATAATGCAGCAGAAGCATATAAAAGACAGCAGGTGATGACTGCTACGCCGGAGGCCCTGACCCTGATGCTCTACAATGGAGCACTTCGCTTTATGAAGGAGGGGCTGGAGGCAATGGAGGCCAAGCAGTGGGAGCACTGCAACAACTCTCTGCAGAAGGCGCAGAAGATCATTTTGGAATTTCAGTCGACGCTGAAAATGGAGTATGAGATTTCCCAGCAGCTTATGCCGCTGTATGACTATGTTTATAATTCTCTGATAGAGGCCAATCTGAAGAGCAATCCGGAGAAAATAACTGAGAGCATGGATATTATCCGGGAACTTCGTGATGCCTGGGCGCAGGCCATGAAGACCGCCAGAAAGGAAAGAGGTGCATCCTGATGGCACAGCCGCCTGTAGTAAAAAAGTCAAAACCGGTCTTTACGGAAAAAGAACTGTGGGAGAAGTATTGGCTGATAACGCAGGAGCTGCTGAAATTCATTAAGGCGGAGGATATAGACACCTTTCTGGATTTAGTCGATCAGCGTCAGCGGCTGATGGAAATGCTGAAGGCAGTGCCTGCTCAGGAGCAGACCTTCAGCAGTACGCCGGAGTGTGCTGAACTGAAGGAGCGGATCAAGCCGCTGGATATGCAGATTATGTACAAGGCGCGTACCTGGCTGAATAAGTCCCGTCATAACAATATCCAGGTACGCTCCTATGATGTGGGCGGCTATGGCGGAGCGGCCAGCAGAATCAATCAGGAATCTTGACAGGCAAGAAAAAAATTTTTAATTTAATTTAAGATATAAAAAAAAACTCCGATAATATTAATGACAACGGCAAAGGGTGCTTCTCAGGTGGCTAGCAACCAGGAGAGCACCAGATATTTGCGAAGATAATTTATAGACAGCGGCAAGGATGCTGCCGTCTAGCAACAACCAAGGAGGAAAATTATTATGGCAATGGTAGTAAAAAACAATATGTCCGCACTGTCCACTCTGAACACTCTGAACAAGAACACCAATGCACTCTCCAAGAGCCTGCAGAAGGTTTCTTCCGGCATGAAGATCAACAGCGCTGCTGATGATGCTTCCGGCTATGCAATTTCTGAGCGTATGCGCGTGCAGATTCGTTCCCTGGACCAGGCAAACAGCAATGCACAGAATGGCAGCTCCATGATGAAGGTTGCTGAGGGCGCTGTAAGCTCCACTGTTGAAATCCTGAAGACTCTGAAGGAGAAGGCAGTAAACGCAGCTAACGACACCAACACTGATGCTGACCATGCAACTATCCAGAAGGAAATGGATCAGTCCATCGACCAGATCAATGACAATGCAAATGTAACATTTAACGGCCAGTACCTGGTTGATGGTTCCAAGAACAAGAAGACCAATGCAACCACTACGGCTATGACCAACCAGAGCCTGTCTACTGCTACTGCAAGCAACGCCAAGCTGACAGATTTGGCGGCACGCAATGGTGATTCCCTGAACATCCACTCTACTGATACAGTTACTGTTTCCTATGTAAAGGATGGCAAGACCGTTACCAGCAGCATGCAGGTTGGTACTGAGACGCTGGATAATGTCATCAAGACTTTGACTGGCAGCAACATTACGATTACCAGCGCAACCAGCCACATCGGTGTGGATGGTTCTTCCAATAGTGTAAATACTGCTTCCGGTGAGAGTGCAATCACTATTTCTTCCAAGGCTTCCGGCGTGGATGGTCAGATTGCAGGCTTTACCATGTACATTACCGATAACAAGGGCAATGTAAACAAGTCCGCTAACGCAGCACTGGATGCTTTCGATGAGTCCATCCGTGCTCAGAATAAGTCTACTGATAACTCCATCGTAATGCAGATCGGCACCAAGGCTGGTCAGTCCATCAATGTTGGCCTGACTGACATGAAGGCTACTGCTCTCGGCCTCCAGGGCAAGGATGGTGCCACCCTTTCCGTTGGCAACCAGGAGAATGCCAATGCAGCAATCAATGTACTTGATTCTGCAATCTCCAAGGCACTTGATCAGCAGACCACTATCGGTGCTATCGAGTCCCGTCTTGAGTACACCCAGTCCAACCTGACCACTGCAAGTGAGAATGTAACTGCAGCAGAGTCCACTATCCGTGACGCTGACATGGCCAAGGAAATGACCGAGTACACCAAGAACAATGTTCTGATGCAGGCTGCACAGTCCATGCTGGCACAGGCAAATCAGAGCAGCTCCAATGTACTGAGCCTCCTGCAGTAATCTCTGCTTCGGCACAGTATATCCCAATAAAAAATCAGAGCCGTCCCTTCGGGGACGGCTCTTTTTTGTTTAAAGCAGGTCTTCGAGTGCATGGTCTTTGTATTCAGGCGGCAGAGCTTGGCCAACAGTAAGCATATCTACGGCCTTTTCAATATAATCTGCTGTTCACCTTAAAAAATTGCCGCTTTAGTCCGATATATAGAATGAGAATCCGTATATCGAAAGGCTAAAGTGTTTATGAAAATTTCAGCGTGCTATATCGCAAAAAATGAGGCGGCTAATCTGGCCCGTTCTATAAATAGCCTGAAAGCTCAGGTGGATGAAATTGTTGTGGTGGATACAGGCTCAGAGGATAGTACAGTCACAGCAGCCAAGTCTTTAGGCGCAAGGGTGTATCATTATTCCTGGCAGGATGATTTTGCAGCTGCCAGGAATTTTGCTTTGGCAAAAACTACAGGAGA
>JAQUZO010000097.1 GCA_028691285.1 Anaerovibrio sp.
ATAACCTCCTACATTGTTATCTAAAATCATATTTATAAACAGCAAGCCAAAGCTATTCTCTCAGAATACTTCCGGCAGAGCGCATCAACTGCTGCATTTCTGCCGTGGGAACTGCAGGTTCCGCTTGGGGCTGCTGAGATATTTGTTCTGTCGGTGCCGCCTGCTCATCCTCCGCAGGCGGCACAGGCTGCTCTGCCATCTGTTCAGCAGGTTCTTCCGGCTGTGCCTCGGGAATCTGAACAAGAGGCCGCGGCTTCTCACCGGCTGCCCCAGAGAATGCAGCCGGCTGTGCCGGTACATCCCTTGAGGAATCCTGAGAGCCATGAGGCTGCAGATACAGCACATAGCCCAGCGCCAGCAGCAGTGCCGCTGCCAGGGGAGCTGCACGCCTGAGCCAGCGCAGCCACAGCCTGCGGATATTCTTCTCCTGTGCCCGCTGCAGCTCAGCCTGAGCCAGCATAAGGCTTAAATCTCCCCGCAATTCATTCTCTTGTTCAATGGAATCCTCTGCCTGACTCAGCCAGCCCTTGGCAGCCGATATGTGCTTCCGCATTATTTTATGCTTATTCATGACCTTGCTCTCCTGAAATATCAACTAACCTACACAGTCAGCAATGTCAGAAAATTTAAAATGCTTATTTTTCACCAAAAACTGCCATTTACCACGCAGCAGGCAAAATTGCTCCGCTTTTCACCGCAAAACAACTTCTTGAATAATATTAAATTGCCGCGTCAGCCTTATTTCCACTGGTGGATAAACCTGGACAGCATGCCGCGCACACGCCGGACACCACTTTTATGCAGACGGTAAATATAGGATGTACTTACATTCATCTCCTCTGCAACCTTGGCAGCCTCCTGACACTTCAGATACATCCGGTTCAAAACCATCTGCTCCTTGGTCGGCAGCCGGCTCATGGCCGACTGCAGGCGGCCGGATACCTCCAGCAGCTCCACCTGTTCAGGCACAGCCATCCCGGTATCGGCAAGCAGCTCCAGCTCGGAAAACTGTTCGCTGCCTCTGGCCTCCAAACATGCCACATCCGCCCGGCCTTCCTTTTTCAGGAAATTGTACATGCGCCCCCTGATACGGTATGAAGCAAACAGACTGAAGGCAACCCCTCTGGTATAATCAAAAACCTCTACGGACTCAATCAGCCCCACGGTCCCCTCCTGCAGCACATCCATGGCATCCTCCAGACTGCGGAAGCTGCCAGCCACCTTGAACACCAGCGGCTGATATGCTTCAATCAGGCGCCGCCGTGCCTCCTGGTCCCCGGATTCCTTGTAGGCCCGCCACAGTTCCTGTTCCTCATGGTACTCCAGCAGCCTGACCTTATTCAATTCTGAAAGATATTCATCCAGCTGCATCGAAGCACCTCCCCATATCGTTCGTCGAAGCCCTCCCCTAGAAAGTGATGCGGGCCTCTACACCGGCGTAATAATCATTGTCCTGATCGCGCTTATAGCTGAGAGTAATCTTATCTGACAACTCATAATCTACACCATAGCTATAATCGCTGGTTGTCATGCTTTTATTGTATTTTACCAGCAGCTTGTCAGAAATGCTCTTACCCAATGTAATATTGTACACCTCATAATCATTCTTGTCACCATTTTTTTCTGCTCCGTCACCGCGGTTCTTGCTCCCGGCAACAGTATCTCTTTCAATGGAAAATACATCCAGATTCAGCACATTGCGCATGGCCTCCTCTACCTCGGACAAAATCGTCATCTGCAGCCCGATGTTCAAAGCAGAAGCAAATTTGCTGCCATCGCTTTTGTCCTGATTGTAATAATCGCTGCGCAGCGTCAAAAGCTGGATAATATCAGCCTCTGACATCCTCGGATTGGACATGAGCCTGAACTGCATACTGTCAACAGGCCCCGTCAGAGACAGGAAAACGCTCGTTTTATTGATTTTTGTGCCCGCCTGCAAATCAATTTTTGGCAGCAGCGTATCCATCTGTCCGAATTTCATGCTGCCCTCGTAAACCTTGAAATTTGTTTTCAGATAGCTCAGGCTGCCCCTCAATACATAAATCGAACCGGAGGTATTGGGATGCTGGGTAGTACCGCCAAAGTATGCCCCTCCGGCCAGACGCAGATCTCCCAGAGCCGCACTGAGGAAACGGACATTTTTTCCCAACTCAACGGTATAATCCAAAGCTGCCAGCGGCATACTGTCTGAAGATTGAGGCAGCTCACTCGGCAGAGAAAGCAGCACATTTTCCAAAAACAGCCGTCCGGAAACCTTTGGAATATTCTTAGCAGACTGCCCCGGGAATGCAGCTGCTTCATTCTTCACATTGACATTGGCATTCAGTGCTCCTTTAAACACAGGGCTGTCCACATCCAGTCCATTAAAATTGACATCAAAATTGTATTCATCGGGAGCGCTGCCATCCAGATGCAGAAAACCTGCCGCATTGAAGCTGCCTGAGCCCATAGTGCCGGTGCACTGCTCCAAGGTCATGGTATTGCCGGTGCACAGCAGCCTGATATTCAGCCCTGTCACAGGTTTTACTACATTGCGCAGCTTCATTGCGCCGTCCGCCACAGTGAGAATGCCGGTCACATACGGCCTTTGCGCCGTCCCCTGCAGCCGCATGTGCCCATCCGTTGGGCCTACAGCCCAGTCAATATAGCTTGACAGGGTTGGCAGCAGGCTCAAATCAGCATTATCCAAAGCAAAATCCACATCAAACTGGTTGCTTTCCGTTGGTATTTCCTCTGTCAGTGCAGCCAAAGGCACCTGCCCATTGGCTGTCAGAGAATAAGTGCGATTATTGTAGCTTTTGCTGGCAGTCAGCTTCTGTACGGCAATAACCTGATTTTCCAGCTTCAGGGTGCCCTCCAGACTGTCCAGCAGTGTATTCTGCACCTGCAGATTGCGGACAGATACAGGTATTTCTGCCTGTGGAGCCTGACAAGTGCCGCCAATATGCACCTCGGTATCCAGCATACCAGCTACCTTGGTCTTGACGCCTGCAGCCTCTGTCAGGGCACCCACATCCACAGAACGGAGCGACGCATTGACATCCACAGCACCATCCAGATCCACCGTGCCATTCAGCTTGAAGCTGCCGCTGGTGCCCTCCCGGCCGCTGAAATCATTAATATAGATTTTGCGTTTGTCCAACGCGGCATCCACCGCCACATTGCTCAGAGCATAGCTTCCCAGGGAGCCGTCCGTCACAAAGGCAGCTACCTTTGCCTCTGGCTGCTCCAAAGTACCGCCAAAAATCGCATTGCCGGTAATCGTGCCATTGATGCCATTTTCCTTCATGCCTGCCATGGAAACCAGGCTGTGGATGTCTCCCTTGTCCACATCCAGCCTGCCGTGGATTCCCTTGTTCTGTATATTGACCCGTCCATCGAATTTATATGTACCATCCAGCTGCGCAAAGTTCATATCATTGAAGAAAATAAAATTGTCGCTGTAGCGTACAGTACCGCCCACATCCCTGATTTCCTGCCCATTGACCGTCAATCCCTGAGCTGTCAGCCTGCCTTCAAACAGCGGCCTGCTGATAGTACCCGCCAGATTGCCGCTGAACTGCGCCTTGCCCTGCAATGGAATCGGCAAAAACTTGTTGTAGCGGCTCAAATCTATTTCATGTACCTTGGCAGCCAGACTGATATTGGAGTCTCCGTCAATCGTACCGTTGAAGTCCACATCCACCCACGGCGTGAACACATGAAAATCCTGCAGGGTAAGCGTTTTATCCTGAACCAAATAGTCACCGTCCATGCCATTGATAAAAATGCCGTTATAGCTGCCCTGATAAAAATGCACATAGCCCACGACCTGAGGATTTTTCAGAGTTCCTGTGATAGTGATGACATTGTCCACATTACCTGTAAGCTGCTGCTCCGGTGCAATCGCCTGCATGATATCCTCCATGCGGGCAGCCACCGTATCGATGCGCAGATTGATGCCCCTGTCACCCAAAAAGCCTACCACACCGTCGGCGTACCATTTGGTCTCAAGGCCATGCTCCATGACAAAGTCATTGATTTTCACCCCGCGGAGGCTGCCGCCTGCCGAGCCGTGGAGACGGTCAAAAGGCTGATGGAAGATACTGCCGTCACGGGCCGCATATTTTGCCCTGACAATAGGATTGTCCATATCCCCCTGAATGGTTCCCTTTATATCGAGGTAACCGGCAACCGGCACCTCCGGCAGCAGCTTCTCCACCAGGGACAAATCCACCTCAGAGCCATAAAAGGCCATATCCATATTCTGTCCCAGCTGAAGAGTCCCCTCCAAGCCCAGACTGCCTCCATTTGGCAGCAGGCAGCTGATATAATCAAAGGATATTTTATCTCCTTCCTTGGCAAAAGAGCTTTTCAGTTCATTGACTGCCACCCCACGATAGCTGAGTCCGCTGCCGTTGACAGTGCCATAGAACTGCAGGCTGTCAGGCGCATTGGCATTGCCGGAAACAGCAATTTCTCCCGACAGGCTGCCCCCCAGGGTGCTCAAATCTCCTGGGGCAGCACCCAGGGAACTGACAATACTGCCTGCCTGCCAGGCAGAAATATCCTGCAGGCTGACAGACGCTGCCAAATCATAGCTTTTCGCATCAAAGCTGCCGGAGGCCCTCACTGAACCGCCTGCCGCAGCTGCCTTCAAATCATGCACCAGCACCATGCTGTCCGCATAGACTGCCCTGGCAGACAAATCACTGAATGCAGCTCCCTTGATACTGCCCTGAGGAATATTTACCTCTGCATCTACACGGGGATTATCTGCTGCACCTGTGATATGGGCTGTAAATTTGACCGCTCCCTCATAAGGGATGTCCGGCAAAACCACTGCAGGATCAAAGCTCTCCGACTCCGCCGTCAGATCAAGTACAGGGCTCCCTGTACTAAAACTGATTTTGCCCCGGGCAGAGGCTTTTTGTCCCTGGGTTTCCGCACTGGCAAAAATTCTTGCGTCCCGCTCGTCAAAGGTCACCAATGCCTTGATATTTTCCACCTTGTGCGATTCCAGCAAAACACAGCTGCCATTTGCCAGCTCGGCCTGACCGCTGTAAAAGAGCTCCTGCCCCACTCGCTGGCCGGACAGCTTCAAGCTGGCCACATGGCCGGAAATATCCCTGACGACAGCTTCCGGTACAGTGCCTGCCGGAAGATACGGCAAATACTCTGCAAGCTCAGCATCTTGCAAAGCAAGCTGGAAGGTCTGCCGTCCGCCGGTCTTTCCCTCGGCAGCCATATCCGAGGTATCCAGGGTCGCGGAAAGCTCTGCCTTTGTTCCCTGATGCTCACATGCTGCCTTAAGCGTTATGGCAGGATAATCCGCCATATCCACAGTGCCGTTGACCTTTTCCAGGATGATATCCTGATTGTCGTAACGGCTCCTCAAAACAGAATCCGCTATATTGATTTGGGCGGTAAATTTGCTGGTGCTCTCACTGCCGCTGAGTAAATCCTCATAATTCCAAGTTCCGTCCTGCCGCTGCAAGATACTCACATCGGCCTGATTTATATTCACCTCACTGATGGATTCAGTAAGGGGTTTATTCAAAATCGCCCAAGGCGCAACCCGTACCGTGGCTTCCTCTACATGGGCCACGAGCTGCTCCTGCTTGTCATAAACATCAACACCGTCGAGCTGCAGCTCCCGCCAGGACTTGACCTGTATATTTCCTATCTCAACTCTGGTATTCAGCGCCTCGGCCGCCAGTGTCCCACCCTGCTCTGCCGCCGCAGTCATCACGCTCTGAGAGGACAAGACCCCCCACAGACATAAAAAACACAGGCAAATCCCTCCCAGGGCCGCGCCTAAAATTTTCCATCCCTTATGAGTCATCCCCTCATCTCCTTTCGACAAAATACCGTTCATATTCAACTATTATAGCACAAATATATAAACTGATTATAAAAAGCAGATTAAAAAGAGAAAATAAAAGATTTCATTTTTGCCACGCAAAGGTGACATTTAAACAAATTTTTGAATTTCTTTTCCATTTTGCAATGCCATATCCAATCAGAAAGCAGACTCCCCCTCATACATGATGAACCAAACACCATGTCGCTGGGGAAAATACAGCCAGATACACGAAACCCAGTATTGGCAGCAGCGTTAGAAATCCTGAATGTTACAAAGAATCAATATTCCGGCATACCAACGATTCGGCGGGAATTTGCAGAATATAATCTTTTGGACCCGGAATTTTTAGACGAACGAGGCTGCTTTGTTGTCAAATTTTTTAAGAATCTAAACCAAATGTACATGAGAGCTCCCACTATGCAGATTTAATTTTATTTTGCAGAGCACCCTGGAGCAGAAGATAAATATCTAACTATTTTGGATTGACATCCATAACCTATGCTATACAAAAGCATATCATGCCATTAGTTGAATCCGGAGAAGTAAAAATGACCATTCCAGATAAACCTAAAAGTTCTAAACAACTGTATTATAGTGTGTAAAAAAACAAAAATCTGGCAGCTAAATATAGCCTGCCAGATTTTTTCTCTTTGTAACTCTTGTCTTTGACAAAATACGATAGACAGCATTTACTTCCACAAAGTATGTGCTCAAGATGCTCGCCAATATTTTCACTGATTAAATCTA
>JAQUZO010000007.1:0-6874 GCA_028691285.1 Anaerovibrio sp.
GGTCTGCGCAGCAGCAGGGACATGGCACGATAAGCGGCCGCATGCTTGGTCAGATCATCATATACGCAAAGGCAGTGACCGCCCTGGCCCTGCTCATTCTTTCTGTACATGAAATACTCAGCCATCGCAACGCCTGCGTACGGAGCCAGATACTGGAGCGGTGCAGAGTCAGCCGCTGTTGCAGCCACCACAATGGTATACTCCATGGCACCTGCATCCTCCAGGGTCTTTACGACACGGGCGATGGTAGATGCCTTCTGGCCGATAGCCACATAAACGCAGATACAGTTCTGCCCCTTCTGGTTCAGGATAGTATCCACCGCAATGGCAGTCTTGCCGGTACCGCGGTCGCCGATGATCAGCTCACGCTGTCCGCGGCCGATTGGTACCAGTGCATCCAGTGCCTTGATACCGGTCTGCAGCGGCTCATGTACGGACTTTCTGTCCGCAATGCCGGGAGCATTGAACTCTACCGGACGGGTTTCCGTGGTATTGATAGGACCCTTGCCGTCGATTGGACGCCCCAAAGCATCTACGACACGGCCAATCATGGCGTCCCCTACAGGAACCTGCATAATCGTGCCGGTTCTCTTTACTTCGTCGCCTTCCTTGATCTCAGTTTCTCCACCGAGAATAACGGCGCCGACATTGTCCTGCTCCAGGTTCAGAACCAGACCATATATATCGTTACCAAAATCCAACAGCTCACCGGCCATAGCCTTGTTCAGGCCGTGAATATGGGCGATGCCGTCGCCGATTTCGATAACAGAGCCAACTTCATCAACATTCAAATCAACAGCATAATTTTTGATTTGATCCTTGATGATGGCTGTTATTTCTTCCGGATTCATTTTCATACTTCGCTGTCACCCCAATTTTATCAATTACTTGCCATTAATTCGGCCTTGAGAGCCTGCAAGCGGCCGGTTACACTGCCGTCAATGCGGGTGTCACCGATCTTGACCACAACGCCGCCGATAATCGAACGGTCATCATGGGTACGGAGCTGTACCTTTTTACCGGTAACAGCCTCCAGCCTGCTGCTCAGACGAGCCCGCAGCTCTGCCTTTAATTCATAGGCAGTGGTAACATCGGCAATAATGATACCCTGTGCCTTGTTGGACAGCTCCTGATAGCAGTCGTTAATAGCCTCCAGCAGCACAATGCGGCGCTTGTCCACCAAAAGCAGCAGAAAGTTCATCATAAGCGGTGAAATCTGTGCCTTCAACAGCTTTGTCAGGATAGCTTTCTTATCCTGGGGCTGTATCTGTGGATTTGTCAGGAAGTCCTTCAGTTCAGCCTGGGCAAAAACAGCCTGACTTACTTCGCTAAGTTCACGGCCATATTCCTCAAGCCTGTTTTCATCTTGGGCAATCTCAAAAATCGCCATCCCGTACTTACGGGCAAGCTGTACATTTAGCATGGCAAATCACCAATCTTGTCTTTGTCCAGCTGATCGATAAACTCGCTGATGAGAGCTTCGTTCTCAGCGGCATCCATATTCTTGGAAACAATCTTATGAGCTGCAGCCATTGACAGAGCCACCATCTGGCCCTTCAACTGCTCCACAGCCTGGGAACGCTCGCGCTGAATCTGCTGCTGGGCAGCTTCCTTCAGCTGGTTGATCTCAACATTGGTCTCCTGGAGCTTAGCCGTGTGCTCATCCCGGGCACGCTTCTCAGCCTTATCCATGATAGCCTGCGCCTTGGTGCGGGCAGTAGCAAGCTGTGCCTTGTAATCATTCAGGACAGCCTCTGCCTCTGCAGCATCATCATCAGCCTTCTTGATGCTGCCGGCAATGCGGTCCTCCCGCTCCTTCAGCATCCTGACAATCGGTTTATAGGCAACCAAGCGGAGAATGACAACCAGAATCAAGAAGTTCAGCATCTGAGCAACCAGTGTTGCATTAATATCTATCAATTCTATTGCCTCCTCTAAAAATCACACCACAAATAGTTTTATTATTTGATCAGTGGATTTGCAAAGAGCATGATCAAAGCAATAACTGTCGCAATAATTGCCATGGACTCTACCAGACCGATAGAAATCAGGGTATTGGTAAACAGCACATTCTTTGCCTCTGGCTGACGAGTCAGGCCTTCGATGAACTTGCTTGCAACCAGGCTGTCACCCAGACCGGCGCCAATTGCTGCCAACCCCATAGTAATACCTGCAGCCAGCAGAGCTGCTGCTACCATAATTGCGTTTTCCATTAGAAAAATCCTCCTCTGATAAATCATAAAATAAATAAATTCTACTCTTCACTTTCCTTCACTGCATTGGCCAAATAAGCCAGTGACAGGCTTGTGAAGATAAACGCCTGAACTCCGCCGATAAAAATACTGAAAGCCAGCCATATCACAGATGGAATCGGCATCCAAATCGGCACCAGCTTCAGCAGGATGATAATGAGAATCTCGCCTGCCATGATGTTGCCGAATAGACGGAAGGACAGCGTAATAGGCTTTGCAACCTCCTCAATGGCGTTGATGACCACAAAGGGAGCTACAGGCTGGAAAAAATGCTTTATATAATGCATTCCCTTCATGTAAATACCCAGTACATGGACAATCAGGACCATCAGGAGCGCCAAGCCCAAGGTGGTGTTCAGATCATTTGTCGGCGATACCATCTGCGGTACCAGACCCAACCAGTTGGAAATCACCAGGAACAGAAACAGGGTAACAATCAGCGGCGTCAAAAAATCGCCTCTTGGTCCCAAATTGTTCTGCACCTGCTCACGCAGCCAGACGATGAGCATCTCAACTACATTCTGCGCCCCTGTCGGCACCAGCTTGAGACTCCTGGAGGCCAGAAAGGCAATCAAAACAACGATTGCCATGGTAATCCAGGTCATCACAAGTGTTTCCCAATTGAAGGTCAATCCGGCAAACTGCACTGTTTCGCGAACACCGATTTCGTGCATAAACCTCTACCTCCTTTTGTTGTGCAGTCCGTAAACACGGCTGTCACACCCTTTGAAATTCATTGACCATACCAGGTGGCATACTCACGCTCTGTTTGACAGCATCAAAACCACCAGTCCCAGCACATATACAATGCCAAAACCTGTCACAACAGCAAGGAACTGGTGAAAGGACACCTGAATCGCTGCCCAGAGGACAGCCCCCAGCAAAAGCAGCCGCAAAACAGCTCCGACTACCACCTGCCGCTTAGCCTGTGAGACCGTCATATCTGCACTGCGCCACAATCTGCCAAACATCACCCCATACCAAATAAGCCCTGTCAGGTAGCCGGCCGCAATGCCAGCCAAAAGATCCAGACTGTCAACCGACCACAGGGTGGTCAGGCACAGCAAAGTGCATACAGCCAAAGCCCGAAAAAGCCGTCTGGTACCCGTCAATAAAATTTCCCTCATATTCCTCCTCCGACACCTAAGCATCTTCGTTTGAATATTTGCGCCCAGGCAGATATTCCTCCGCCTGCTAACCGCTTCATTATATCATAAAATCACTGACAATACACTTTGTTGAGCAAAATTATTGGAAATATTTATAGTATTTCTCATTGTTATTATTTTTAGTTATCAATAAATAACCCCCACTTATAAAAGTGGGGGTCAAGCTGCAATCTATTTTGTTATAAAAGGCTGCGGCTTCTCATCCGCAAGGCCATAATGGTACAAAATCGCCTGGACTATACGCTGGGATGCCATACCGTCACCATAAGGGTTGCAGGCCTCAGACATGAGATTGTACTCCGCCTGATCCGTCAAAAGCTGCCTGGCCTCACGGTATACCACATCCTCATCAGTGCCGATAAGCTTTACCGTACCGGCTGCCACAGCCTCCGGACGCTCCGTTGTGTCGCGCAGCACCAGCACCGGCTTGCCCAATGCAGGAGCCTCCTCCTGTACGCCGCCGGAATCAGTCAGAATCAAATAGGATTTGTGCATGAGATTGGCAAAAGGCTCATAATCCAGCGGATCAATGAGATGTACTCCAGGCAGCTCGCCCAGCTCCTGATAGACAACCTCCCGCACCTTCGGGTTTTTGTGGACCGGGAATACGATCTCCACATTCTCAAATTCCTCAATCAAACGACGCAGCGCCTTATAAACCTGACGCATCGGCTCACCGAGATTCTCACGGCGGTGGGTAGTCACCAGAATGACTTTCTTATGCTTGAAATCTATTTTCTGCAGCATTTCATTTTCAAACTGGAAATCATCATCGACTGTTTTATGCAGGGCATCAATGACCGTATTGCCGGTAACAAAAATCTTCTCGGCATCTACAGACTCGCCCAGCAGATTCTTTTCGGAGGTCTCCGTCGGCGCAAAATGGAGGTCTGCAATGGAACCGGTCAGCTTGCGGTTCATCTCCTCCGGAAACGGCGAATATTTATTGTAGGTACGCAGCCCGGCCTCTACATGGCCGACAGCAGTCTGATGGTAATAGGATGCCAACGCTCCGGCAAAGGTAGTGGTAGTGTCGCCGTGCACCAGTACGATATCCGGCTTCTCCTCCTGCAGCACCTTGTCCAATCCCATCATAGCCCTGCTGGTGATATCGAACAGGGTCTGGCCGGCAGCCATGATGTCCAAATCATGGTCAGGCTTGATAGCAAACAAATTCAGCACCTGGTCCAGCATATCCCTATGCTGGGCAGTAACGGTTACTACCGGCACAATCCGGTCAGGGTGCTTTGCCAGTTCCAAAACCACCGGTGCCATCTTGATTGCCTCAGGACGAGTACCAAATACAGTCATGACCTTAATTTTTCTAGCCATCATAAACCCCTCTCCACGCTAATTAATTCGCCTTCAGCCTGAAAATGCCAAGCTTCCTGGCCCCCAGAAATACCACCAGCAGCACACAGGCCACAATCACAATGGACATACCGCCGGAAACCTCATTCAGCACCACTGCGCTCAGCCCCAGGAGAGCACTGATGACATACATCAGGAGCACTGCCTGCTTCTGCGTAAAGCCCAAATCCAGCAGCCGGTGATGCAGATGCCCCTTGTCAGGCTTGAAAATCGGCACGCCGCCGCGGTAACGGCGAATTATAGCAAATGCAGTATCCATGATAGGCACACCCAATGCCAAAATCGGCACAATCAAAGCAATGGTAGCTGCGGATTTTACCGCACCGATTACAGAAATGCCCGCCAGGATGAATCCCAGGAACATACTGCCTGTATCTCCCATAAAAATTTTGGCAGGATTGAAATTATACCGCAAAAAACCGAAGGCAGAGCCGGCTAAAGCTGCCGTAAACAGGGCAACTACCATGACCTCCTGCTGCAGGGCAACAAGGAAAATCGTGACGGAGGCTATGACTGACACCCCGGCAGCCAGACCATCCAGGCCGTCGATCAGATTGACAGTATTGGTCAGACCGACAATCCAAAAGACTGTAGCCGGTACGGCCAAATACTCCAAATACAAAAAATCACCAAACGGGTCAGTGATAAAATCTATCCTTACATCAAAGAAGACCACTACACAGGCAGCCACAATCTGTCCCAGTAGCTTGACCTTGGCTGGAAGATTCCGATAGTCGTCAATAAGTCCAAGCATGACAATCAGGGTTCCACCCAGCAGCAGACCCTTGACACCATTGGCAACCTCCTCTGTAAGCTCGCCAAAATTCAGCATGGTCAGCACCGCTGCCATAAAACCTGCATAAATAGCCAAACCGCCGATCCTGGGCATCGCCCCCTTGTGAACCTTCCTGGCGTCTGGGGCATCCATAGCGCCTGTCTTATTGGCCAGCACAATTACTCCCGGCGTAACAATCAGGGCGACAATCAGTGCAATCAAAAATGCCCAAATATAATTTGGCATGTATCTTCACCCACTTTCTCAAACACCAATTTTACCCCAGCCCATAACAACTGTCAATACAATTCACCGAATCTCCTCCGGAGCAGTTTCCACCACTGACCCATCAGACTCCAGATAAATAACCTTCTGCAGCATGGCATTTCTCAGCATGCGCCGGCAAAGGAGGCATGGCTTGCCGGAAGCCAGCGTGCCATCCGCATTGTAGCCGACTATATACGCAGTCCCGCCCTTCATCTTGTCAGGGTCGGCATTGATAATGGCATTCTGCTCTGCATGGACAGCCACGCACAGCTCATAATTCTGCCCCTTGGGCACATGCAGCCTTTCCCGCTCGCATACTCCTGTATCAATACAGTTGTCCTCTCCCCGCGGTGCGCCATTATAGCCTGTGCTGACAATGATTCTGTCCTTGACGATAATCGCCCCATAGCGGCGCCTGAGACAGGTCGAACGCCTGCCCACTGCCTTGGCTATATCAAGAAAATATTCATTCCACTCCGGTCTTTTCTGCGGCTCTGCCATCTCAATCTCCCTCTATACCAAACTATCCTGAACATAGCGCCGTGCCAAAATCAACGCTGCCAAATCATCTACAGGCTCCGGCGGCACCAGCATCCCTCTGGGAACCAGACGCCGCCAGCCTGTTGGCTTATGAAGCTGCCAGTATTCCTCCCGGGCTGCATCGGTAGTCCTGTATTCATCCATGACAATCAGCTCTGTTTCCGGCAGGGCCGCCCGTACCTGCTTCCCTGCCTGCCTGCTGGTGGTACCGTTTCCCATAACCAGCCTCCGAAAGCCGTACTCTGCCTGCAGTGACCTTAAATGCTCTGCCAGCTCGGCAGCAGGCACAACCTGATGAAAAAGACATTCACCTTCCGGGCCGACCACCGCCAGCCCGCACTTATCCCTGCCAGGGTCCAGCCCTGCTACCAGCTCACTCATGCAGCAGCCCCATACCGGACAGCTTCAGCCTGATGCGCAGCGGTCCTATGATATTGGTCGCTCCATCGGCAAAGGCAGAAATAATTGCGCTGCCATTGCTCTTCTGCAGCTGTCCCAGC
>JAQUZO010000007.1:6974-31217 GCA_028691285.1 Anaerovibrio sp.
CGTTCATTGCCTTCCTCCAGAATATTGTTGATGCGGGTCAGCTTGTCGCTTTTTTGCTGCAGCTCCTGATTGTTGCCTGCCAGGAGCTGGTTGTCAGCTTCCAGACGGGTATTGACGCTCTGCAGCTCCTGCGTGCGCTGCTCCAGGATATTTTTCTGCTGTTCCAGACCGCTCAGCTCACTGCGGGTCTCATTGAGCTCCTTCTGTATCTTGCTCTGTTCTGCCTTGGCCATGGCCATCTCTGCCGAAGCCTCCGCCAGCTCCGCCCTTGCCTGCTGCATGTTCCGGTTCAACCTCTCCATGCCAAAAAGGGCGGTTCGCACATTTTCTGACATGACGCTCATCACACCCAGCGTCGTAGTAGTAATCAAAACACCTGTCACAATAGTCACCAGGATGGAGGTGTGCTTAGGCCGCAGCCCCAGCATCGTCATTTTCTTCTTGCCGACTTTGGAGCCGAGCTTATCTCCTATGAAAGCAATGGCTCCGCCCGTTGTTATCAGGACAAGAATCAACACCACACCATACATATCAGAGCCACCTCTTTTCTAATACTCTACAAAAGCCTCACAGCCTAACGAGCCATACGGCGCATCAGATAGCCGCCGGCAAGCAGTCCGATGATATTCGGCAGCCACACGGCAAGCATAGGATTTACCATGCCGCCCTGAGCTATCGCACCTGCCATCGTCATGAGGCTGTAATAAACAAAAATAATGATGATGCTCATTACAAAGCCCATAGATGAGCTGTTGCGGTTAGGCTGCATGCCCAAAGGCACACCTACCAGCGTAAAGATCAGGCTTGCCATAGGAATGGTCAGGCGCTGATGCAGCTCCGTTTCCAGCTTGTTTGTATTGACATACTGGGATTTCATGATGCCAATCTGCTCGTTCAGCTCCTTCATGGTCATTTCCTCAGGCTTTTTCTGGCTCTGAACAATCTGACGCGGACTTTCGTTGATCGGCAGCACCTGGGTATCAAACTTCATGGTATGCTGACTCTTTCCGTCAGCCATATCATAAATCATGCCATTGTGCATGGTCCACATGTTGTCCTTCCACTCAGCGTACTCGGCATTTTCCACATGCTTCAGCTCACCGGCCTCAAAGGACTGCATGGCAATCCCTTCCATGATATTGGTTTCGGCCACAAATTCACGGGCATAGACCAGCCTTTCGATTTTGCCTTCCCGAATCTCTTTGATGATGATATGTTCCTGAGACTGCGGCGACAGATTCCCCTTGATTTCATACTCCAGCACATTGCTGTAGGCCTGATTGGACCAGGGAACCACATACTCATTGAACATCACAGCAAACAGGCTAACACATGCCCCCAGGATAACCGCAGGGAACGCAATGCGGTAAAAGCTGATGCCGCAGGACTTCATGGCAGTAATCTCACTGCTGCCGGAAAGGCGTCCAATAGTCAGCAGGCTCGCCAGCAGCATGGACATTGGAAAGGTCCAGATTATAACACCTGGCAGGCTGAGCACAAAAATCTTGATTACAGAGGTCACAGATGCACCATACTCCGTAATATACTGAGCAATACGGAACAATGTGCCTGAGCCGATGAAAACGGCAGAAAAGGCACAGATACCAAAAATAAAGCTCTTGAAAACTTCCTTGAATATATACTTGTCCAGAATACGAATCCGCATGTAATCTTCCCCTATAATTTAGTATTGTTGCCAATATAATACTTGATGGCCAGCGGGTCATTGAGAACAGTGTCTACATCACCCTCAACCAAAATTTTTCCTTCATTCATTATATAGGCTCTATCCACAATACGCAATGTCTCAACCACATTGTGGTCGGTAATCAAAATCCCCATGCCCCGCTCCCGCAGATAGCCGATGATTCCCTGAATATCAGCCACCGCTATGGGATCAACGCCGGCAAAGGGCTCATCCAGCAAAATAAACTTCGGCTCCAGCGCCAGACATCTGGCAATCTCCACCCGGCGCCGCTCTCCGCCGGAAAGCTCCGAGCCCAGCCTTTCACGCACATGGGATACATGGAATTCCTCCAGAAGATCATCCAGTTTCTGCCTTTTGGCAGCCCCATCCATATCCTCCACATACTCCAGGATAGACATGATATTGTCTTCTACTGTCAGATTGCGGAAAATGGATGCCTCCTGGGCAAGGTAGCTGATGCCCAGCCGTGCCCGCTCATACATAGGCATGGTGCCGATATCAATATCAGAAATCAGTACCTGGCCTGAGGTTGGCTTTTCCAAACCCACAATCATGTAAAAAGTAGTGGTTTTGCCAGCGCCATTGGCCCCCAAAAGGCCCACGATTTCGCCTTTATCCACACGCAGGGATACTCCATCCACCACATTGCGCCTCTTAAAGGTCTTTACTAAATTTTTTACTTGAATATGCACCTGGCAATTCCTCCAGCCTTATATCATCAAATTACTCTGCTACCTTCGCCTTGCCGTCCTTGGCCAGCAAAATGGTAAGCTGATTGCTCTTCAGTGTATTGTTGTTCTGCACAGCCCAGGCATCGCCGGTCAAGATTGCCTTGCCCTGCTCCAGACCATAATAATTCAGCAGGTCGCCTCCCGCCTCCATATCATTCGGCGGGCTTACTACATGGGCATTGCCCCTGCCGATCAGGTGCTCCTCCTTCAGGAAGCCCTCCATTTCGTCCGCCGTAAAAGTGCCGTCCTTGGAGGTTATCGTCCCGCCCTGCTTGATGAGCACATAATCCCTGGACTGAAAATACTCCACCAGCGGACCGCTGAAGGTCTTGTCCTCCATCGTACCGTATACATCACCACTGGCGACCATGTGCTGCTGGGCATCACTGATTACCTTGTGTGCTGTGACACGCATATTCTTACTGGACTGGACAGCGATGACATTGCCCTCGACACGCCCTTCCTTGGTATTGGAATTATATTCTGCCTCCTGGCCGGTTACCTTCAAATCTCCCCGCACCATCAGGACATCACCCTTGGCTGTAGCTATGCCGGTCTGGATATTGTATTCCACTACATCCGCATCCAAAGAGGCCGCTTCATCCGCTGCAAAAAGCGTACCGGCAGTCAGTGCCGTCGACAGAGCCGCCATAGCCAATGCCCGGCAGAAATGCTTTTTCTTGAACATCATTTATTCCCCTTTTCCAAATGAGCATGACCGATAATCTTAAATTTGTTGAAGCCATCCACGGATTCAATGCGGTCTCCCTGAGCCTTCAGTGCATCAGAATCCCGCTTCAGCTCCGCATTGTCAATCAGAGCCAGTTCATTTTCCTTGGATTTCCATTCCAGCTTCTCCGCAAGCAAATGCATGCCATCAGTGCTTTCGCCTTTGATGCCGCCCTCTGCAGTAAGAATTTTCTCCTTGGCCCGATAGTCGGCTTTTTTGGCATTCACATGGATAGTCCTGCCATCCTCGGTATAAAACTTTGCGTCAAGATTGGCAATCTCCGCGTCCTGCGTATCAATATCAACCTCCATCGTCTCAGCTGTCAGCTCCCAGAGCACCCTGCCGTCCTTTTCTTCCACAAGGGTATTGCCGTTGTAGGTCATGACTCGCTTTTCCAGGGGAGGCGCCTCAGTAATCCTGCCCGGTACAGACTGGATAGTCCAAATACACATTGCCGCCAGTGCCGCCAGCACAATACCTATGATAATTTTCTGGTTCTTAGTCATGTGCCGTTACCTCTGCCTTTACGGTATGATGCTTGACCTTCTTCTGCTCCGGCCTGGTGTTCCAGCGCTTCTGGAACCACAACCACTGCGTAGGATTTGCTGTAATCTTCTGCTCCAGAATCTTGGTCATCCTGTAGGTCAGATCAAACAAATCCTTATCAGAATCACCAGTATCCTCGTAACGGAGGATTTCTCCGATTTCCACCTTATGCCGTCCATCCGGCTGGCGGATGATAAACGCCGGCACTACCGGCGAATTGAATTTTTTCGCAAAAACCGCCGCTCCCATAGGAGTGGATGCCGTCCTGCCCAAAAACTCGATGAATGCTCCTCCCGGCCCTGCATCCTGATCTGCCAAAAAGCCCAGTATCTTGCCCTTTTTCAGTGCCTTGGCTGCAGACAGCAGCTCACTGGTGCCCCGGGAAAAGATCTCCACATTGATCCTTGACCTCAGCTCATCCAGCGCATTGGTATAATCCATATTGGGCTGAGGCTTGGCAATCGCCGTAACAGGCATGTCATTCATGGTAAAAGCAGCGGACAGCCACTCCCAATTACCCACATGTCCTGTCAATACCACTACACCGTGTTTCTCGGCCAGAGCCTGTTCCATGATTTCCAAATGGTCGATTTCGATATACTGGGAAAAATTTTCCTTGTTCAGAGCCGGCATATAGAGTACCTCCATAAAGTTCCGGCCCATATTAATAAAAGAAAGTCGCACCAGGCGTGCCGCTTCCTCATGAGAAATATGCAGTGCTGCCTCCATCTGCCTGATGGCAAGACTGCGCTGTTTTTTGACAAGCCTGTAATACATTATGCCAAGCCATCTGCCTATGGACAGCAGCCAGCTATGAGGCATCCTGCAGACGATCCAGCTCATCAGCATAAGTAAATTATATACCATTATACTCCCCCGCAACAAATTGTGCTGCAAAATTTACTGCCCATAGCTGGGCACAGCCTTGATGCCGGCAAAAGCCTCCACCAGAGACTGCCATTTGCCCTGAGCCTTCAGAATGAATTCTGCAATCTCACGCACCGCACCATTGCCGCCGTCATAACCCGAAATGACATGCGAAAATCTTTTGACCTCCGTCCTGGCATCACCTGTACAGCATGCCAGCCCTGCCTGCTGCAGGATGGACAAATCATTCAGGTCATCTCCCACATAGGCAATTTCCCTGTTGGTCAGATTCATTTCCTGCTTCAGCTGCTGCCATGCCTCATGCTTGTTTTTTACACCCTGCCACACTCTGTCTATTTTCAGCTCGGCAGCCCGGCATTCTACAATCTGGGAAGACCTGCCCGTAATGATGGCAGTTTCCAGCCCAGCCCTGTGCATCATGGTGATGCCCATGCCGTCCTTGACCGAAAATTCCTTCATGGCCTCTCCCTCAGGACCTATGTAAATGCGTCCGTCAGTCAAAGTACCGTCTACATCCAGCACAACCATCCTGATTCTGGCTGCCCGTTCCAGTGCATCTGCTCTATATTCCATTTCAGACAACTCCCTGTCTCAGCAAATCTGTCAAATGAACAATGCCTATCGGCTTGCTGTTCTCATCAATAACCGGCAGTACCGTAATCGGCCTTGGCTTGTGCTTCTCCATAATGGACAGCGCCTCCGCGGCCAGCTTATCCTTGGCAATAGTCTGAGGTGCCCTGGTCATCATATTCTCCACGGCCTCATTCAAAAACTCACTGCCCCTGGCAAGGCCGCGGCGGATGTCTCCATCAGTCACAAGGCCGATAAACTCTCCCTCAGCATTGACAACGGAGGTTGCCCCCAGCCCCTTGTCCGTCATCATGAACAATGCCTCCTGAGCAGTATGGCCGCTGCAGATAATCGGATTGTCCTCCCCACTGTGCATGACATTTTCCACAGTCAACAGCAGCTTCCTGCCCAAAGAACCGCCCGGATGGAATAAGGCAAAATCCTGCTTGGTGAAATTTCTGGCTTCCAGCAGGGCCACGGTAATAGCATCCCCCATAGCCAATGTCGCCGTTGTGCTGGCCGTCGGAGCCAGACCCAACGGGCAGGCTTCTCTCTCCACCCCGATATCTACAAAATGATCTGCATTCCTGCCCAGAGAAGAATCTCTGCGCCCGCTCATGGCAATAATCTTTGCCCCGATCCGTTTGATGATCGGCAGGATATTCACAATCTCAGTGCTTTCGCCGCTGTTTGATATGGCAATCACCACATCATCAGCCGTTACCATGCCCAAATCACCGTGAAAGGCTTCCGCAGGGTGCATGAAAAACGCCGGTGTCCCGGTACTGGCCATACTGGCAGCAATTTTTCTGCCGATATGCCCTGATTTTCCCATGCCTGTAACAACTACACGGGCGTGGCAGGCAAGTATGCACCTGACAGCCTGCTCAAACTCATCATCAATGCGTTCAATGAGCCCGGTAACGGAAGCTGCCTCTATCTTCAAAGTCTCAATTGCTGAATCTTTAATCATTTTTACCTCTCTTGCCCCTTATACCTTTACCTATTACTTCAAATGCCTGCGCACAGCCTCATGGATAGCAATTGCATCCTTCAGCAGCTCCTCCAGCTTGTCCAGATAAACCATGTTAGGCCCATCGCAGAGTGCCTCCTCCGGATTGTCATGTACCTCCATAAACAGTGCATCCACGCCTGCGCCCACGGCTGCCCGTACCAGATTAGGCACAAATTCACGGTTGCCGGCAGAACAGGTTCCTGCTCCTCCCGGCAGCTGCACGCTGTGGGTACCGTCAAATACGACCGGATAGCCAAAGGAACGCATAATAGGGAAGCTGCGCATATCAACTACCAGATTGTTGTAGCCAAAGCTTGCTCCACGCTCAGTCAGCAGAATCTGCGAGCAGCCCCCCTCGTGAAGCTTGTCCACAACATTCCTCATATCCCCCGGAGCCATGAACTGCCCCTTCTTGACATTCACCACACAGCCGCTCTGAGCTGCTGCATACAGCAAATCAGTCTGGCGGCACAGGAATGCCGGAATCTGGATGATATCTGCTACCTTGGATACAGGCTTGATCTGCTCCTCGGTATGCACATCCGTGACGATTGGCACCTGCAGCTCATCCTTGATTGCCTGGAGCATTTCCAGTCCCTTTTTCAGCCCCGGTCCGCGAAAACCGTTAAAAGAGGACCGGTTTGCCTTGTCGAAGGATGCCTTGAAAATATAAGGCATACCCAGGCGGCCGGTAATTTCTTTAATGGTGCTGCCAATCAAAAGACAGCGCTCCAGCCCCTCCAAAACACAAGGGCCTGCCAGCAATGCCAGAGGCTGACCATTACCTACGGAAAAATTCCCTACCTGTACAGAATTCATGATTCTACCACCTTTCTCAAAGACGCTCCTTATACAACCTATTGACCTCTGCCAGATCCTCCGGGGTATCTACCCCAACGAACTGGAAGTCAGTAGCAATAACCTTGATTTTATAACCATTTTCCAGTGCCCTGAGCTGCTCCAGGGATTCTGTCTGTTCCAGGACAGTTGGCTGCATTTTGGCATATGACAGCAGGAAATCCCGCTTATAGGCATAAATGCCGATATGCTTGTAAACAACTGCCCCGGTATTTTCCCGGGGATATGGCAGCAGCGAACGGGAAAAATACAGCGCATAGCCGTTTTTATCGGTCACAACCTTGACATTGTTGGGATTCTGCATTTCAGCCTTGTCCCTCATAGGCGACTTGACCGTCGCCATCTGCAGCTCAGGCTCTGCCTCAAAGGCAGCTGCCAGCGCATCAATCAGGTCAGGCTCGATGAGAGGCTCATCTCCCTGCACATTGATGATCAGCTCCGCCTCAGGATGGGCCGCAGCCACTTCTGCCAGACGATCCGTGCCGGTAGGATGGTTTTTGGCAGTCATCATCGCCCTGCCCCCATGCGCTTCCAGAGCATCAAAGACCCTCTGATTATCCACGGCTGCTATGACGCCGGACAAGCTCTTTGCCCGGGAAGCCTGCTCAAAGACCCGCACAATCATCGGCTTGCCGGCAATATCGGCCAGCGGCTTGCCAGGCAGTCTGGTCGAGGCATATCTGGCAGGAATTACACACAAAGTATTCATTGTTTATCTGACCTCCTGAAGTGCTCTGCAATCCGCTGCTGCATCAGCCGGACTATCTCATCACCATCATCCTGTATGACCACCTCGACGGTTACGACATAGACAGGCAGCTTGCTGTCGCTTTCCGGCAGCCTTGGCAGCTTGACGGCATCCTTTTCGGTTGTGGCAATCGCTTCTGCTCCCTGGCTGATTGCCTGGGTCATGGCGTCCCTGATTTCCTCCAGCGTGTACTCATGATGGTCCGGAAAGCGGAAGCTCTCAATCACCTCGGCACCTGCGTTGCAGAGAGTCTGTTCAAAGGAGGCAGGGTTGCCGATAGCCGAAAGGGCAATCACCTTTTTTCCCTTGATAATATCAATCGGTGCACCCTCGCTGGCAATATTCTGCACCCATTCCGAAATCTCAATGCAGGATTGAGGCTGATGGATGCTCTCCATGACAATCGGATTTCTTCCGTATTCGGCAATCTTCTTGCGTATATAGGCAATGGAGCCAGGCTCTGCCTGATCCACCTTGGTCAGGAGACACACATCGGCACGGCTGAGATGGGACAGCGGCTCACGCAGGGTACCACGGGGCAGGATATGCCCGTTGCCGAACACATTCACCGCATCTATGAGCACCACATCCATATCTCTTTCCAGCTGCCAGTGCTGATAGCCATCATCCAGAATAGCTACCTGGGCACCGAAATGCTCTACCGCATACTGCCCTGTCTTGGCGCGCTCCGGACCGATCAGCACCGGCACATTCGGCAGATGCTTCGCCAGCATGAAGGCTTCATCCCCGGCATTGGCTGCATCCATTTTCAGCTCCCTGCCGTCAGAAACCACACCGATTTCCCCCTGCCATTTGGCGCGATAGCCCCGATTCAGGATAACCACCCTGTAGCCCATATCCCGGATGGCCCGCGCCAGCCGCTGGGCAGTTGGTGTCTTGCCCGTGCCGCCTACTGTGATGTTTCCCAGGCTGATAACATAGCAGTCCAGCTTTTTCTTGCTGAAGATGCCCCAATTGTAGCCTGCCAGCTTCAGATTCAGCAGCATGCCGTATACGAAAGCAAAAACCTGCAGCAGAGCAATCAGGCAGCGCAGTCCAAAGCCCTTTGGCTCCTTGCCGTGAATGAGCTGAAAGAAATAGGTCTGGAAATTTTCCAGCTTGTCAGTTGCCTTCACCTTGTCCTTCGCCTCAAAGCGGTCCAACAGGTCATGAAGGATTACTGCCGTTCTTCTGGCCGCACCACGGTTTTCGGCAACAATGGCCAGTGTCTCCCGCTCCATGCGCTGCCTTTCAGCCGCATCAGCAAACAGGCCGGCAGCTGCCTGCACAAGCTCCTGCTGATTTTTGACCGTTACCACAGCATTGCGCTTGGAAAACAGCACATGGGTATCCTTGAAATTAAACATATTTTCGCCGACAATGATAGCCTTGCCATGAGCTGCCGGCTCCAGGATATTATGTCCGCCATGGGTTATCATGCTGCCGCCCACAAAGACCACATCGCCGATGCTGTACACCTTGCCCAGCTCGCCGATGGTATTCAAAATCACCACATCGTGACCGGCAGCCGGCTGCTCCAGAAGCTGCGTGCGGGTAGCACAGACAAGTCCCTGCTGCTGGCACATGGCCTGGATTGCCCCGGTCCTGAGCACCGCTCTCGGAGCAATCAGCAGCTTTGCTTTGGGATGGCTCTTCCTGATTTCCCCAAAGGCTGCCAAGATATGCTCCTCTTCCCCTTTATGGGTAGAGCCTGCCAAAAAGATACCGTCATTGTCTGCCAGCCCCAGCGCCTCGATCAGCTGCTGCTTTTCCTGCTGACTGACATTGGTATAGGTCTGATCGAATTTTGTGTTGCCGGTAACGGTCACCAGCTCCCGGCTGGCCCCCAGACGCATGATATTCTCCGCATCAATGGGCGACTGCATGGCAAAATACTTGATGGTATCCAACATATCATACCAGATACTGTGCAGATAACGATACCTGGATACGCTCTTTTCACTGATGCGTCCATTGACCATCATCACAGGTATTTCCATCTCCTTGGCTGCTTTCAGGAAATTTGGCCACAGCTCGGTTTCCACCGGCATAAACACCCTGGGCTGTACCTTGTACAAAAGGTGTGCCGACAGCCATGGCAGATCAAAGGGAAAATGAATGATGCTGTCCGCATCCTTGATGATGCGGTTGGCCATCTCATAGCCGCTGTTGGTGAAGACAGACACCAGAATAGGCGCATTGGGAAATTCCCGGCGGAACTCCTTGATCAAAGGACTGGCCGCAACAATCTCTCCCACAGAAGCAGCATGGACCCATATACAATTTTTACGGGCTACCTTGTCCAGGGCATGCTTCGGCAGAAAACCAAGCTGCTGCTTGATCCTGTTGACAAAGCCCTTTTCCCGGACAGCCCTGATGCAGAAGACAGGTATCATCAAAATGACGGCAACCACCCCTGCCACATTATACAACAGTCGCATAAAGCCTCTCCTTATACCTCTTCATTTTGGCGGAACTGGATATTATAAAGGTTGCTGTACAGCCCCCCCGCGGCCAAAAGCTCCTCATGGGTGCCATGCTCCCGCAGATGGCCGTTTTCTACGACGAAAATCTGGTCAGCATTAAAAATAGTGGACAGGCGGTGAGCAATCACAAAGGAGGTCCTGCCTACCATCAGCTTGTCCAGCGCATCCTGTACAATTTTTTCACTTTCCGTATCCAGAGCCGAGGTCGCCTCATCCAAAATCAGTATCCTCGGGTTCTTCAGGATGGCCCTGGCAATTGCCAAACGCTGCCTCTGACCCCCGGACAGATTCAGTCCCCGTTCACCCAGTTTGGTATCATAGCCCTCCGGCAGCTCCCGGATAAATTCCTCCGCATTGGCTGCCCTGGCCGCTGCCACCACTTCCTCGTCAGTGGCATCCAGGCGTCCATAGCGTATATTTTCAAGAACAGAAGTGCTGAACAGCATGGTCTCCTGAGGTACCAGACCGATCTGCTCCCGCAGGGAATCAGCCGTGACATTGCGGATATCATGCCCGTCAATCGTAATAGTACCGGAATCCACATCGTAAAAGCGTGGAATCAGGTTGGCAATAGTAGACTTGCCGCTGCCGCTTGGCCCCACCAGCGCAATCATCTGGCCAGGCTCCGCCTGCAGAGAAATATGCTGCAGCGCAGGCTGTCCCTCCTTGTAGGAAAAGCAGATATCCTTGAACTCCACCTTGCCTTCAATCTGCGGCAAAGCCTTGGCATCAGGTGAATCAGTGATTTTTTCATCCAAATCCATCACATCAAAAACGCGGTCAGCTGCGGCCATCGCCTTTTGGATTGCCGCATAAACCCTTGACAAACGCTTGACTGGATTGGCAAGGTTCACCGCATAGGTCAAAAAGGCCACCAGCTCACCGGCAGTAATCACCTCATTGACAACCTCATAACCGCCGAACCATACGATAAAGGTAACGGCAATCGCCGCCAAAAACTCCACGGTTGGAGTCAGAAGGCTGGTCAGCTTGACATTCTTCATGGCCGCCTGGAAAT
This sequence comes from Anaerovibrio sp., assembly GCA_028691285.1. Taxonomy (GTDB): domain Bacteria; phylum Bacillota; class Negativicutes; order Selenomonadales; family Selenomonadaceae; genus Anaerovibrio. The sequence goes on from JAQUZO010000007.1 coordinate 18,273, forward strand.
TGCGCCAGTTCTGCTCCTCAAAACGCCTGATTTCGTAGGTTTCACGCACAAAGGATTTGACTACCCGAATAGCAGAAATGCTTTCCTGCAGCAGGGAAGTAATGTCAGCCGCCCTCTCCTGGATGACGGTACTGGAGGATTTGAGCTTCCTGCCGAAAATCTTCATGGCAAGCCCCACCAGCGGAATAGTCATCAGAGTCAGCAGACTCAGCTTCCAGTCCAGATAAATCATCATACCCAAGGAACCAATCAGGATGGCGCCTTCAGTCACCAGCTCAATCAGATTGTCGACAATCGCGCTCTGCATCACCGCCACATCGTTGGTGATATAGCTCATGACCGTGCCGGTCTGCTGCCTGTCGTAATATGACAAAGGCATTTTCTGAAACTTCCTGAACAGCACGCTGCGGACATCAATGATAACCCGCTGCCCCACATAGGACACCAGATAGCTTTGTCCGTAATAAAAGACGCCTCTGGTAAACATGACAATCAGGATGCCAGCCGCAATCATATTCAGCATCACCATATCCTTGGACATCAGTACATCATCAATCATGTCCTTGATGATCCATGGCAGATACAAATTGGCTGCTGCTGCCATGATGATGCACACCACGGCGAGAGCCAGCCGCCTGATATATGGCTTTATATATGCTATCAAACGCATGTAATTTTTCATTCAACGACCTCCGTCCTGCCGCAGCGTTCAGCAGCAGCCAAAATCCGCTCTGCCACTCGTTTCGCCGCTCCCGGCTGTCCAAGCCTGGCAACAGCCTCCTGCAGTCCTGACAAAACCTCTTCCCGATAGCCCTGCTCCGCGTAAAAGCGCCGTGCCGCCTGAAAAACCTGCGGCCCTGTCACCTGATCCTGCAGCAGCTCCTGCTGTACAGCTCTGCCTGCCAAAATATTGGGCAGCGTAAAATTATCTATTTTCACCAGCATTTTGCCAATCGCATAATTCAGCGGTGCCATGCGGTAAAGTGCTACACACGGCAGTCCCATGATTGCCGCCTCCAGCACAACCGTCCCGGAAGCAGCAATGGCGAAGCTGCCGATATTCATCAAATCATAGGTTTTGCCATGTGTAAAATGCAGGCGCAAATCATGTCCGGCTGCCATAGCTTCCAGCATGCTCTGGGAAATTCCATCCGCTACCGGCACAAAAAATTCCATGGCTGGCCGTTCTCTCTGCAGAAGCGCCGCTGCCTCCAGCATAACCGGAAACAGGCTGTTTACCTCCTGTCTGCGGCTGCCCGGCAGAAGCAGGACTGCTTCCGCACCGTCAGCAGCCTGAAAATAGGCCCTGGCTTCCTCCCTGGTCATGGATGGCTTGACCAAATCAAGCAGCGGATTGCCCTGAAAGGTAATATTCGCCCCTGCCGCCTGATAAACAGGCAGCTCAAAGGGAAATATCGCCGCCAGCTCATCTGCCAGTGCAGCACACTTCTTGGCGCGTCCCTTGCGCCACGCCCATGCTGACGGAGGAATATAGGAAAAAACCGGTATCCCCATCGCCTTTGCCCGGGCAGCAAGCCGCCAGTTGAAATCCGGATAATCAATCAAAACCAGCAAATCAGGCTTTTCCTCTGCCATGAACAGCTTCAGCCTGTTCAGCAGCCCAAAAATCCTGCTCAGATTTTTAATGACCTCCCACACACCCATTATACTATATTCACGCATATCTGCACATAGGCGAACTCCCGCCTCAGACATTTTTGGTCCGCCAAAGCCTACCAGCTCCACATCAGGACGCAGTGCTTTCAGTGCACGCGCCAGCCCCTCACCGTGCAGGTCGCCGGAAGCCTCCCCGGCAGATAACATAATCTTCATAGAATCCCTCAAAAAAACACACAAAAGACGCGAGAATACAAAGCTGCATCCGCCGCGTCCTAAGCCTCTTATTCCATTGCTACGATGGTGATATCGTGAGCCTCAGCCAGAGCCACTACCCTGTCCTGTTCAATCAGCAGCGTTCTGCCTGCCTCGATCACCAGTGCCGCAGCACCTGTCTCTACCATGATTTCCATGGTTTTCATGCCCACAGCCGGCACATCGAACCGCAAATCCTGGTCAGGCTTGGCGGTCTTGGCAACTACCGCACCTCCGCGCGCCAGCTCACCGCCGCGGCGGATACAGGCATCCGTGCCTTCGATAGCCTCCAGAGCCATCACAGCCTGCTGCTTCACCACCACGGTCTGCCCTACATCAAGACGGCCGATTTCCCGTGCCATCCTCATGCCGAACTCCATATCCTGCAGCTCCTGCTCGGTAGGCTGACGCTTCGTCAAAACCCCCGGCCTAGGCATCAGGCTGCGAATCAGCGCCGTCTGGTCAAAGACCTCCAGCCCATCCTTGGCAAGCTCCCTGACAAAGGCCAGCATGAGCGTATCATCCCTGCGGTCAGGCAGGGTAAGCATCAGCCCCAGCATACGCATATCAGGCACAGCATGCTGCCCGCTGTACAGAAGCTCCTTGGTCACCTTGCCCAGCAGAGTCACCTCTGCAACATCCTTTGATTTCAGATAATCTATAATCGCCTGCAGCTGGGCCACACTTATATCTCTATAATCCGCAGCACATTCTCCAAGCTCAGGGTCAACCCCAGGAAGCAGTCCTACGGCATACACCTCATAGCCCAAGGCCGCTGCTGCTTTGGCACACTCCACCGGAAGCCTGCCTACGCCAGCCAGCAATCCAATCTTTTTCATAAAAGCCAATATCCTCCAATGAACGATTTATTTCCTGGCCATTAATTCTCGGACTCCAAATCACCCTTATACTTGTCAGTACCATGTCCTGCCGGACGGCAGATGCCGCGGTCGGCATTTCTCAGGAACTGGAGCATGTGCTCCACCTCCGGACATGACTCTACCTCCTGCTCAATGGCCTCCACCGCCTCGCTCAGGCGCAGCCCGGAACGGTAAATCAGCCGGTATGCCTGCTTGATAGCCTTGCGGTTGGCAGGGGCAATGCCTGCTCTGGCAATGCCGACACTATTCAGGCCGCAGGCACGGGCAGGAAAACCATCAACTATGGTATAAGGCACAACATCGTGGATATTGCGGGACATTCCACTGATCATGGACTGCTTGCCCACCCGGACAAACTGATGCACGCCCGCCTTGCCGCCAATGATTGCCCTGTCTTCCACAACGACATGGCCAGCCACCATCGCCGCATTGGCCATGATGACATTGTTGCCCAAAACGCAGTTATGTGCAACATGGACATACGCCATCAGCAGACAATCGTCACCAATCTTGGTCGCTTCTCCCTCACCGGTAGCCCGATGTATGGTACAGAACTCATGAATCTTGGTTCTGTCCCCAATGATCGTATAGCTTTTTTCTCCCTCAAACTTCAAATCCTGAGGTTCCTCGCCAATGGATGCTCCCTGGAAGATATGGCAGTTCCTGCCGATTTTTGTCCAGCCCGTAACCACCACACTCGGGCCTATTACAGTGCCCTCATCTATCTCTACATTTTCTCCAATGACCGTAAAAGGACCTACCTCTACATTTTTACCAATTTTTGCGTTTGGATGAACTACAGCAAAATTATGTATATTTGCAGTAACATCAATGTTATCCGCCATCTGCTCCAACTCCTTTAGTACCCCGAAAATCAGCTTATCGTCAGTACACCTATTATCATACATATAGTCATGTGACAGTCCCCAAAAGCTGTCTGCTATATTCTTTCATATCTGGCTGTTTTTTACGGAATACTAAGAATCTCTCTAATTTTCTTCTTTTATCTACCCAATATAGCCATCAATTCTCCGGTCTCTGCAGGGCGAAGGTAAAGTCAGCCTGAGCTACCAGCACATCATCCACATAGGACTCAGCATGGAGCTTGCCATAATCGCCGTGCACCTTCATGAGATTTGCCTTCATGATCATCCTGTCTCCAGGTACAACCATCTTTTTGAATTTGATATTATCCATGCCGCCAAAGAGGGCAATCTTGCCGCGATTTTCCTCAGGATAGAGCATCGCAATGCCGCCTACCTGGGCCATAGCCTCCAGAATCAGCACCCCGGGCATAATCGATTTATGCGGAAAATGTCCATGGAACTGCGGCTCATTAAAGGTAACATTCTTGATACCTACTGCAGATTTGAACGGGTCAATATCAATGATGCGATCCACCAACAAAAAAGGAGCCCGATGCGGCAAAATTTTCTTTATTTCATCAATTTCCAATACCATATAAAAACCTTCTTCCCTTTTTATTCTTCCACATATATATTATCTGCCAAGCTCTCTCTGCAGGAGCTTTGACATCGTAGTATTCAGGGCATGTCCTGATTTGACCGCCACAAAATGCCCCCTGACCATACCGGCAAGCCGCAAATCGCCTACCAGATCAAGAATCTTGTGACGCACCAGCTCATCCGGATAAAGCAGCGGATTCATCCAGCCATCATCGTTGTAGACAATGACACTCTCCAGCGTTCCGCCCAGGCCAAGGCCCATCTTGTGCAGTGCCTCTACCTCCGCTTCGCAGGCAATGGTTCTGGCCGCCGCAACCTCACGGCTGTAAAGCTCCGGCGTAATTTCATAATCGCCGTACTGAATGCCGATCAGAGGATGGGGGTTGATGGAGGTAAAGCTGATGCGGAACCCGTCATAGGGCAGCGCCAATACAAATTTATCGCCGTCATCCACCCGGTACAGCCTGTCTACGACAAGCTCCCGCCGGTCCTCGGGCAGCTCAGTGATACCGGCCTTCTGTATGAGCTGAAAAAATTCCCTGCTGCTGCCGTCCGCCACCGGCGGCTCCTCAGCATTGATGATTATCCGTACATTATCAATGCCTGCCCCGTGCAGAGCAGACATCAGGTGTTCAATCGTAAACATCTTGATGCCATTGGCTTCAATAGTCGTCGCCCGCAGGGTAGAGGTAACATTGCTGGCCCTGGCCTCTACCTGAGGCTGCCCAGGCAGATCGGCCCTGACAAAAACTATGCCGCTGTCAGCCTTCCCGGGCTGCAGCTCCATGGTTACCTCTCTGCCGGAGTGCAGACCGATGCCTGTATATGTAACCGCTGAAGCGATTGTTGTCTGTAATGCCACAGTCATCCCTCTCTTTGTATTTGTGCTTATCGTATTAATATTACCATATCAGAGTAAATATGTCACTTTCTTTTATGCTGCGCCTGTCCGGCGGCTGCAGACCTTCTCAGTCCAGCCCCTGACTGCGGACTGATTTCCATCTGTCATGCAGCCAGAACCAGTCCTCCGGATTTTTACGGATCTGCACCTCCAGGATATCCAGCAGCTTCTGCATGGTGCGTCTGATATCCTCATGCTTGTCCCTGGTTTTTTCCACATAAACCGGCGGAAAAATGGTAATATGATGCCCCCCGTCCGGACGATGCTGAATCTGCCCCGGAAAAATCGGTGCATTCTGATAGCGCGCCAGTGTGGCAGGCCCGGTTACACAATTGGTTTTCCTGCCGAAGAAATCCAGGATAACTCCGTCCCGCAGGCTGGGATCCTGATCCATGATCAGACCAATCATCCAACCGTCCTTGATCATCTTGAACATTTCCCGCACATCCGACTTATAGGTGATGTGCATACCGGACATTTCGCGGTACTCCAAAATAAACCTGTCCGCCTGGCTGTTCTTCTGCTTCATGGCCACACCTACCAGCGGCACGCCGTACTGTGCCAGAGCCGCTCCCATGATTTCCCAGCTGTCGCTGTGATTGGTGGCAATGATTCCTCCCTGGCCGGCTGCGGCAGCTTCCTGCAGGTGCTCCAGCCCTTCAATGGACACATGCTGCTGCATGCGTCCGTCCTTTATCAGCTCAGGATACCTCAGCACCTCCATGGCCATCGGGCCAAACTGCACCCAGGAGGCCTTCACTATTCTGTCGGCCTCTTCCCAGTCTACTCCCAGGCAGCGCATGGCATTATCCCGCGCCATTTTTTTGCGTTTCTCAGGCACGCCCAGCCAGGTCAGCTTCCCCAGTGCCCTGCCGAAACGGCTGCAGGCTTCCATGGAAAACCGGCAGGCGAGCCAGCTCAATGCTTTCAAAAACCAGTACATCATGCGCACTCCTCCAAGACAAAACTTATACTGCTACTATTTTACACTATTTCCCGGCAAAAAGAAAACCGGCGAAATTTCCGCTTTACAGCAAAACCCCGCCGGCTCCGTTATATATCTGCCTGATTATTTTTTCTCCAGCTCGTCTATTTTCTTCTCCAGAGCCTTGACCTTCTTGCTCATTGCCGCAATCTTCTGCAGATGCGCCTGCATGCGCAGCCACTCCTGGTGCGGACGAGCAGGGAAGCCTGCATAGAACACGCCCTCCGGCGTATTGCCAATAATGCCGCTGCGGGCGGCAAATACAGAGTTGCCGCCAATCTCAATATGCCCGACAGTACCGGTCTGACCGCCGAAGGTCACATTGGCTCCGGAGGTGGTTGAGCCGGAAATGCCCGTCTGAGCCACAATCAGATTGCCCGGACCAATTTTGCAGTTATGCCCGATATGCACCAGATTGTCTATCTTGGTCCCGCGGCCTATGACAGTGGAACCGATAGTTGCACGGTCGATACCTGCATGGGCACCGATTTCCACATCGTCCTCCAGCACCACATTGCCCACCTGAGGCACCTTGGTGTGAACACCGTCCTTAGTGGTAAACCCAAAGCCATCCGCACCGATTACCGCCGAGCTGTGCACGATTACCCGCTCCCCGAGCCGACAGTGCTCACGCACCGTAGCACTGGAGTAAATCACAGTATCCCTGCCGATTTCTGCATACTGCCCAATGTAGGTATGAGGATACAGAACAGCCCCATCCCCTATCACGGCACAGTCGTCCACAAAAGCCATAGGCATGATGGTTACATCCCTGCCCAGCTTGACATCGCGCCCAATATGAGCTTCAGGGCTTACACCCTTTGCATGGACAATCGGAGGTGTGAAAAGCGTCAGCAGAACGGCAAAAGCCGCCCGGGTATCTTCCACAAAAACTGCAGGCAGAGGAAAATCCTTCTGCGCTTCTGCTGCCGCTGCAGGCAGCAGCACAGCCCCTGCCTGACAGGCAGCAGCCTCTGCCACATGATTCTCATCGGCAAAGGTAATATCTCCTGCACCTGCTCCGGTAATATTATTTATGCCGCTGATTTCAACATCAGCCGGTCCCTGCAGCTGCCCCTCCAGACGGACAGCAATCTCCTCTAAGGTCATAATCATCGCAAAAATTCCCCTCTAAAACAACAGCCTACTGCAGCTTCTGAATAACCTCATCGGTAATATCGGTGCCGCCGCTGACAACTACCCCGTCCTTGCCAGTGCTGTTCACAACAGTATCCAGCTTCCTGGCCTTGACAATATCATCCATTGCAGCATCAATCTTGGCCTTGATCTGGACACCGTACTGCTGCTGCACACCGGCTGCCTTCATCTGCATCTGCTGCTGCAGCTTCTGCATATCCTCCTGAGATGTTCCCTTGGCAGCAGCCTCCTGCAGCTGCTTTTCTGCCTCCTGCTGAACCTCAGTCATCTTGTTCTGCATTTCTTCAATGGAAGTTTTGACCTGTGGTGCTTCCGTCTGTATGCGGTTCTGATCGACATAGCCGATATTCACCTTGCCGCAGCCGGCAGTGAATGCTGCTGCGCACAGCACAGACATCACAACAACCGCAACTCTTTTTTTCCTATTCATAAAAATAAGCCTCTTTTCTATCTCCGCTCCAAGCGGAGAGCCTGCAAAAATTTATCCTATCTTCAAACAGCCGGACAGCTGCAGCCATCGATTCCCATGCAGAACCTACAAAGGCTGTGCCTTGATGTCCTGCAGCATTTCCTCTGTCAAATCCAGTGTATTGACCCCCAGCACCGGAGACAGCACAGGCTGCCATGTACCGGCACCGCCAGACTGATAATCCACGCCCCGCAGATTATCTGCCGGACTGGCTAAAACGAGGGTAAGCCTGTGCATAATGGCCAGCTTGGCTGCCCTGCCTGCAATGTCATCATAAATCTTTTCCTGCAGCTGCTGCAGCTGGATTCTTTTGGCCTCCAGCAGCGTCCTCTTTTTGGCACTGCTTATTTTCTGCTGGATAGGTGACAACGCCTGCTGCACCTGTTCACTGTTGCGCTCCTGGACGGCCAGCTGCTTTTCAAACTCAGCCTGCTGCATCTGCTGCTGGTACGACGCCTCCAGCTGCTGCAGCTCGGACATAGGTCCGCTGTTTTCCGCCTCAATCAGCTGCCTGAAACGCTTTTCCTGCTCAGCGAGCAGCTCCGTCAGGACCCTGCCCCGCTGCTGCTGCAGTTCGTCAATGCGGTCCAGCATCTGCTGCACCTGTTCCTCGGACAGACCAAGGACATCCGCACTGTCAATCTTGACACGCAGATTCAGCATTTCGTTGAGATAAGGCTTGCTGGCCTGATTCTGTTCCTCATCGAACTGAGGCTTCAGCTCCTGCCGCTTTTTTTCCGCCAGCGCATTCAGCTCCTCTACCAGCTGTGAGTGGCGTTCCAAAGCATCCAATCTGTTTTTCTGCTCTGCCGCCTCCTGAAAAAGCTCCCCATTGGCCTGTGGAGCAGACAGCTTCATAGTCAGCTCATGCGCGGCCAGGGACGCCTCCAGCTGGGCACATTCCTGCTGCAGAGACTGCAGCTTGGCATAGTCAGGGTGCACCTTGATAAGCTGCTGCAGATCCAGCACTCCTATCTCCGGCTCATCATTGGCCACCTCTGCACCTCGCGGGCCGCTCCAAAACAGGCACAGCCCCAGCACACAGACCAGCACCAGCAGCACAGCAGCACCAGCCAGCACCTTTTTTTTCCCTTTTACAAACCTTTTAGGCTGCTCACTGCTCTCCTGCTCTGCTGCCATGAAATCGCTCCCTTCACTCTGCAGAAAATAACCATCCTCTATATCAGCAAAGTACCGAGCGCCAAGGGAGCTCGGTACTGCTTATGTTTTCTATCTGCTTTTAGTGTCCTTATTTGGACAGCTTCTTGATAACATCCTGGGTAATATCCGTACCGCCGTAAACAACAGTGTCCTTGTTCAAAACAACGCTCAGGCCCTTTGCCTCAGCTACAGCCTTTACCGCATCGGTAATCTGCTTCTGAACCGGCTCCATCAGATCAGTATTCTGCTGCTGAAGTCTCTCCATCGTCTGCTGATAATAAGCCTGCTTTTCCTGATCGCTCATGTTGGCAGCCTTGTCATTGAAATCCTGCTGTGCCTGCTGAATAGCCTTCTGCATTTCAGTATCAACATCAGTATAAATCTTCAGGCTGGTAAACTGACGATAATCCACTACACCCACATTGGAGGAAGCTGCTGCGGAAGCAACACCTGTACCGGACTGAGTTAAAGCCAGTGCAACCACACTGCCCACAAATACCAGGGCGATAAGCACACTGATAATTTTTACCTGAGCTTTTTTCAACTGAATCATTTTCTTTTCTCCTTCTTTTACTAAGCAAAATATTACAAAATGCTGTACTTCCATGCGTGCCTTCAGCATACACCAAAGCAACTACATTATAGCAAACTCTTATTTTTCCTTCAACCGGATAAATCAAAAATACCCGATAAATCTCAGCCAGCTGTTATGGGAATCCAGTGCATACTCAAGGCTGAGAAAATCATGGAGCCTGTAGCGTATGCCATACTCGCTGTGATGCCCAAGCTCACTGTACTCATAGCGCAGGAGCCATTTGCGGCTCAGCGGCTGCTGCAGCTCCAGCTTCACATAATCATCCCTTATATCATAGCGCAGCCCCACAGATGTACCGGAGGGCAGTCTGTAACGATAGCCCGCATCCCATGTCCATTTCACTGATTGCGGATAAAAATCCACCTGCACAAAAAGCTCATCCCTCTGAGAGAGCTTTCTGCCAAAATGCAGACGCGCCATCAGGCTGGCATCATTTTTGTTGCCCCAGTTGTTCCCCATGTCAGCCCAGCCCTCCAGGCGAATCCTGTAGATATCCGAATCGGAACGACTCATGACTGTCACGCGTTCTCCTGGAGTCAGCTTCACCTGTGTATGCATATCCCACTGGCGAAAAGCGGTATCCTGATTCAGGATATCTGCCAGATATGCCTCCAGCTCCTGCTGGTGCCTGGCAGTGAAATGCACCGGGACGCCTATCAGCTGATTGGCACCCTCCTGCATTTTTTTCCTTTTCACCAAAAGTCCGGCATTCAGCATGGTATCTGACCGCATATTCAAATCCACATTCCGCACCACCGGCAGCAGCGGATACAAAACCACCTTTACCTGGGTACGGTCAGCCACCTCGACATCAAAATCTGCCTTGAATTCAGGCGCACGCTCCTGTAAAAAAGCCGCTACCTGTTTTTTCAGCAATCCATGAGTCCATTCAATAGCTGCAATAGGCAAACCCTGCAGGCTTTCCCGGAAAATGGTTTCCATACCGGCTACATCCTGATACAGCAGCCCTTCTATCTCCGGAGACATTCCTTCAACAGATATATCCACCTGCACAGACTGTATGGTATCCTGCCAGGGCAGCAGCGATACCCGCACCAGTGTCTCGCGCCCCGGCACCACCGCTGCGCTCTCCACAGTATAGCCTATCAGGACCTTGTCGAACACCTGACGGATGACAGTCTCATAGCTTTGCCTGTCATCCTCCACCGCTGCAACCTCTTTGCCTTCCAAAAGCTGCTGGGAAATAGCCAAAATGCTCTTTTCCATACGGGCCTGGACAGGCAAAGGAAGATTTTTACCGGCAGTCACCTCGACTCTGACAGCTTCAACCTCTGCAGTCTGTACTGCCGCCTCACTGCAGCCAGCAGGCAGCCATAAAAGGCCAAGCACAAGCAGCAGCACAGCCGCCCGCACCTGACGCCCCAGCGGCTTCATCAGAATGTGCCGCCCACATTGAAGTGGACTCGGTTGCCCTGGGTACCATGACCGATATCCACGCGAATCAGCCCCAGCGGCGAATCCAGCATAACACCTACACCATAGCTGCCATGCAGCTTGGAAGGTCTCCAGCCTTCATCCCAGGCAGAGCCAAAGTCTGTAAAGATAGCAGCCTTGAACTTGTTGGACAGCGGGAAGCGATACTCTATATTGCCCAGCACCATGCTGTTGCCCCGGAACATATCATCGCGGTAGCCGCGGATAGTATCCTGACCGCCCAGCATGAACTTGGATACGCTTGGCAGATCGCTGGTGGCATGGCCGTAGCTGCCGTGGAACACCAGCACCTGGTTACGGCCTACCTTGCGGAATACAGAGCCGTCAACGGTAAACTTGTGATACCTGAAATCACCGCCCAAACCAGCATACTCATAGCCCAAGGTAGACTTGTAGCCGCTGGTAGGATAAATATAATTATCGCGGGTATCGGTTACATGCTGGAACAGCAGGGAACGGGTCAGTCCGAAATTATCCTTCTTCCATGACTCCCAGCTGCTTCTGTCCGTAGCGCTCTTGTGCTTTTCGTATTTGTCATCCTTGTTGCGGAAGGTAATGTAGTTGGTGGTGTACTCGCTCTGCGGACGGGACAGTCCCAGCTCAAAGCCCACATTCTTGCGCATGAACTCCTCAGTCAGGTCACCATTTGTATCATATTCATTGTACTCAAAGGTACGGTTGTAAATCTTGATGTTGCCGGCAGTTTCCTTCCTGTCCAGCCACGGACGGCGATAGGAGAAAATATATCCCTTTGCGCTGGTATCTGTGCTGCTCTTGGTGAGGGTTACATTGATAGAATCACCTGTGCCGCGAAAATTGCGGTCGCCGAGATTGATCATGCCGACAAAGCCATCTGCGTTGCTGTAGCCTGCACCGATACCAAAAATACCGGTATTCTTTTCCGTAACATCAACCTCCAGAACACAGGCGTTAGGCTCAACACCAGCAATCGGCTTGACATCGACGGATTCAAAGAAATCCAAATTGGTAAGGCGCTGATAGCTGCGCACTACATCATTTTTGTTCAGCGGCTTGCCCACCTTCGGACGCAGCTCACGCAGTACAACCTTCTCCTTGGTTTTCTTCAGGCCCTTGATCTTGAAGCCCTCCAAAATACCCTCATTGATCCTGATGACCAGCTTGCCGTCATCACCAACCTCCATATCATGGATCTTAGCCATGACATAGCCGTCCTTGATGTACTGCTTTTGCAGAGCGCGCACATCCTCCTTGAGTGCAAGGCGGTTCAGTCTGTCACCCTTCCTGAGCTGCATTTTGTCAAGCAGCTTGCTGGTCGGCTCTATATCTGTATTGCCCTCCAGCTCAATGGCAGAAATCACAGGTGTCTCAAAAAGATGGTAAGTGACGATTACTCCCTCCGGCACCGTCTCAAAGGTTGGGTATATATCATAAAAATAACCGGTTGCATAGATACTGCGGGCATCCTCAGACAAAAGGCGCACCGAGCAGGCATCTCCTGGCTTCGATACCTGAGCAAGCCTGATTGTGGACATGATATCATCACTGACGCCCTCGTATTTGACATCGACAATGGTCTTGCCCTCAAATGCCTGCATGGAGCCGACAATTTCCTCCTCTGACGGCCTTGAGTCCTGCCACACAGCATCACGGCTTGATGTCGGTGTCTGTTCACCGGCAGCATCAGCAGAGCTTTCATCAGGCAGCTGCACGCTTCCCCTGGCCAAGGTACTGGTATTCATCGCAGTGCTTGCGCCGGAATTCAAATCCACACCAACGCCCTGAGGCGCAGCTGACGCATCTACCGCTGCCAGAGCAGTCTGTCCGCCAAGTCCCACCGATAAAGATAATGCCACTGCACAGGTCAAATATTTGTAGTCGCTTTTCTTCAAGGATATAACCTCCTACATTGTTATCTAAAATCATATTTATAAACAGCAAGCCAAAGCTATTCTCTCAGAATACTTCCGGCAGAGCGCATCAACTGCTGCATTTCTGCCGTGGGAACTGCAGGTTCCGCTTG
>JAQUZO010000098.1:0-3875 GCA_028691285.1 Anaerovibrio sp.
ATCCTTGACGGACTGGAGGAAGGACAGCAGATTGCCATTACCTACAAGACAAAAACCAGCACAGCAGGCTCCGCTTCCAGCGGCAGGGGCGGGCCGCCAATGTAAAGGAGGGATAGCTGTTATGCAGACAAAGGATGAAATAGTTATCCGCCTTCAGGGCATCAAAAAGCTGTATCAGATGGGCGACCAGCAGGTAGCGGCACTGGACGGCATCGATCTGGATATCAAAAGGGGAGAATTTGCGGCACTGATGGGGCCGTCAGGCTCGGGAAAATCCACCCTGATGAATATTCTTGGCTGCCTGGACAGGCCGACCGTTGGTTCCTACCAGCTTAACGGCAGGGAGGTGGCACATCTTTCCGATGATGAGCTGGCCCGCACCAGAAACAAGAATATCGGTTTTGTCTTTCAGAATTTCAATCTCCTTGCCCGTATTTCCTCGCTGGACAATGTGGCACTGCCCCTGGTCTATGCCGGGCGGGGCCTGTCAGAGCGGCGGGAACGGGCGATGGCAGTGCTGGAAGCGGTGGGGCTGGCAGACCGGGCAGAGCACATGCCCAATGAGCTGTCAGGCGGCCAGCGCCAGAGGGTCGCTATTGCCCGGGCACTGGTGAATGAGCCTGAAATCATCATGGCAGATGAGCCTACAGGCAATCTTGATACAAAATCAACCAGGGAAATCATGGAGATTTTTCAGAAAATGCACGGCCTGGGCAGAACGATTATCTTAGTTACCCATGAGCCGGAAATTGCTCTCTGCGCCAACCGTCAGCTTTTGGTGCGCGATGGAGTCATTACCAGGGATGAGGGAAAGGGCGTGGTGCTGGATGTTGTTTAAGGAATGTTTTTTGATGGCATTTTCTGCTCTGTATGCCAACAAGCTGCGCTCTCTTTTGACCATGCTGGGCATCATCATCGGCGTGGGAGCTGTTATCGCGATGGTTTCTGTCGGCATGGGTGTGCGCAGCAATGTACAGGAGTCCATTGCCAGCCTGGGCAGCAATATGCTGATTGTTTCTCCCGGCTCCTCCAACCGCAGCGGTCCCCGCAGTGCGGCAGGCTCAATGAAGACGCTGAAATATGATGATGCCAAGGCAATCCAGAGCAAGGTGAAAAATATTGAATACCTTTCACCGAGCGTCAGCAGCAATTATCAGATTGTCAACGGCAATCAGAACTGGAATTCCAGCGTGCAGGGCATTACGCCGGAGTACATGAATATCAAATCCCTGTCCGTGGAATCAGGCTCCTTCATCAGCAGCGACAATCTGCAGAAAAGAGAGCGTGTGGCAGTTATCGGCACGACGGTAGCAAGCAATCTTTTTGGAGATGAAAATCCTGTGGGCAAGAATATCCGTGTCAACAATCAGCCCTTCAGGGTGATAGGTCTGCTGGAAACCAAGGGACAGTCCAGTATGGGGCAGGACCAGGACGATGTGGTGCTGATTCCTCTGACTACGGCGCAGGAGCGTATGCTGGGCATTACCCATGTGCAGTCTGTCAGCGTTCAGGTCAAGGAAGCCATGTACATGGACCAGGTGCAGGAGGATATTGAAACCCTGCTGCGCCAGCGGCATAAAATCATCGGCGGCAAAGAGGACGATTTTCATGTGCGGAATCTCACCAGCCTGATGGAGACCATGACGCAGACTACCACCATGATTACGCTGCTGCTGGGCAGCGTAGCAGGTATTTCACTGGTAGTGGGAGGTATCGGCATCATGAATATCATGATGGTATCGGTAACGGAGCGTACCAGGGAAATCGGTATCCGCAAGGCATTGGGAGCGACCTTCAGCAATATCATGATGCAGTTCCTGATTGAATCTGTGGTCATTGGCGTTGTGGGCGGCATCATCGGCATCTTTGTGGGCTGCGGCCTGTCCTCCCTGATTGCTGCACTGGGCGATTTTACAACAGTGATTACCTGGGCACCGATTGTCGTGTCCTTTACTTTCTCAGTCGGTATCGGGTTGATTTTTGGTATTTTGCCGGCGCGCAAGGCAGCCAGGCTGGATCCGATTGAGGCCCTGCGGTATGAATGAGTGATACGGAAAAGAAAAAAGCTGAATCCGGGCAGAAAAACAGCCTGCGGTTTGAAGAAATTCAGACCGCAGGCTGTTTTGATAGAGAAAACTATTTCTGATTGTACTCGACGATAGTTATATCCTTGTGCTGGTTCAGGTCGATGATATTCTGCTGGTCGATACGCACCAGCGGATGCTCGGCAAAATCGCTCGGATAATTGACAATCGTACCGGTAAGACCATTGCTCAGCATGACCTTTGAGCCAAGGAAGGCATCCTTGATACGCTTTAAAATGGTTACGCTGATAGCCGGGTCGAGCTTGGTATACATCTGCTCCGTAATCTTGGCGATAGCAGTGAAAGGTGTTTGACGGACAAATCCCTCACGCTCTGTGGTGATATTGTCGTACAGGTCTGCAATGGCAATGACCCGGGCAAACTCATGGATTTCCTCGCTCTTGCTGGCAAAAGGAAAGCCGCTGCCATCCATGCACTCATGGTGCTGGAAGGCTGCCAGCTTTACGCCGTTGGGGATTTTGGGATTGGCATTGAGCAGATGCGAGCCGTCAATTGTATGCTGCATATATACCTCAAAGTCATCCTCGTTGAGGGTTTCTGCCCGACGCGACTGGAGGCGTGCCGGGAACTTGGTTTTGCCTATATCGTGGAGAAAACCTGCCAATATCAGCTCGTTGATTTCATCAGGTGTCTTGTGGAGCCACTTGCCGATGACGCCCGCTAAAATGGCAGTGCGGACGGAATGGTTGTACACATCGTCCGCCATGTGGTTCAGGCTGTACAGATAGTCAATGACGCCGCTCTGCTTGGACATGGGAGCCAGGTTGTCATGTACCAGCGTCTGGCTTTTCTCCACGGGCACCTCGTCGTTTTTGGCTGTGGCCTCAAAGATCGTATTTACCGCACGGATTACTTCCCGGTATTCTGCCGCAAAAGCATTGCCCCGGTTGAAAATAGCCATAACGGACTGATAATTGGGACTGAGTTCGTATTCATCCTTGATGTAAACAGAAGGAATGTTCAAAAAGCTGAGTCTGGTAATATGGGCCTTGGTGAGAAGGGTATTTTCTGCAAGTATCACCACCATGTCGTCGTTGACGACAGTGCGGGCCAGCTGCATACCAGGCTGCAGCTTATCAATGCTGAGAGCCTTCATGATGTTTTCTCCTTTTTGCAATTTTATCCTATGAATTGAATATTCGACATTTATATATAATATCCTACCATATATCCAGAAAAAAAGAAAGAGGACATTAGTAGTAGAATGTGCAGTGCCCTCTGTAGGTTGGATTTTTAAGGTCTGACCTATAGGGGGGCAGTTCAATGTCCTCTTTGCCTGTTATTTGCTTATTTTATAGTACCAGCCAGGAAAACCGTGCCGGACTGCCATATTTCGTCTTTTTTCAAAAGGGGCTGCGGAAATTCCGGGTGAGCAGGGGAATTGGGATAATACTGCGTTTCCAGGCAGAAGCCGCCGCGCTTTTGATATATGGTGCCCTTCTTGCCCTTTGCTCCGTCCAGAAAGTTGCCGCTGTAGAACTGGATGCCCGGCAGGTCTGTATATACCGTCAGGGTGATGCCGGTTTCAGGGGATTCGGCATAGGCGGCCCTGCGGAGCTGATTTTCCTTGTTGTCGCCGAGAATCCAGTTGTGGTCATAGCCGCAGCCCCAGTTCAGCTGATGGAAATCATCGTCGATGCGTTTGCCGATAGGAGTGAGCTGCTGAAAATCCATCGGCGTGCCTGCCGCCTCATAGATAGTGCCATTGGGCAGGGATTCAGCATCGGCCTCAGTCAGCCTGTCGGCAAAAAGCTGCAGGCGGTGGCTGAG
>JAQUZO010000098.1:3975-6409 GCA_028691285.1 Anaerovibrio sp.
TTCAATCCGGCACCGGCGGCTTTCACAATTAAATATACCATGCGGCTGAGGCTGTGTCAAAGGTGTGCACGATAGCTTAATACAGGTTTAAATCCCTTGCAAAACGAAAATGTGCACGGACACAAAAATTCGTTGACAAGTGTCAGAAAATAGAGTATCATACAAATAATGACGGCAGGAGCAGATAAATATGGGTTAAACAAAGCTGTTTTTTAAGCACTAATGTGCATAAATTTTAAATTTCAAAAGAGGAGGGCAGAGGGGGCGCTCAGCTGCAGGGGTGTTGTCTGGGTGTGTAGTTAGGTAAACTGATTCATTTGTAAAAAGGAGAGATTTTTTAATGAAGAGGATTATTGCTTTAGCAGTCTCAATGATGATGCTGCTGTTCGCAGTTGGCTGCGGCGGCGGTGACCAGGCCAAAAAGGCTGACGGAGACAAAAAGATTACCATGGGTTTCTCCCAGATTGGTGCGGAATCCGAGTGGAGAACCGCCAATACCGAATCTGTAAAGGAAGCTGCCAAGGCTGCCGGAATTGACCTGCAGTTCTCTGATGCACAGCAGAAGCAGGAGAACCAGATCAAGGCTATCCGTTCCTTTATCGCTCAGGGTGTTGATGTTATCGCATTCGTGCCGATTGTTGAGACCGGCTGGGATACCGTTTTGAAAGAAGCCAAGGATGCGAAGATTCCTGTTATCATCGTTGACCGTGATCTGAAGGTTGAAGACGATTCCCTGTATGTAGCAAAGATTGGTACCAATATGCTGACTGAAGGCCAGAAGGGCTTTGAATGGCTGGCAAAGTATGCCAAGGACAAGCAGCTCAAGCCTCGCGACGGCGGCAAGCAGCTCAATATTGTTGTTCTTGAGGGTACTGTAGGCTCCACGGCAGCTCTCGGACGCACCAAGGGCTTCAATGACGCTATGGCAGCTTCTGCCGACAAGGATATGTTCAATATCCTGGCTTCCCAGACCGGTGAATTCACCCGTCAGAAGGGCCAGGAGGTTATGGAGTCCTTCCTGAAATCCTATGGCAGCAAGATTGATGTCCTGGTAGCTCAGAATGACGATATGGCACTGGGTGCTGTACAGGCTATCGAGGCTGCCGGCCTGAAGCCGGGCAAGGATATCACCATCCTTTCCTTTGATGGTGTAAAGGGTATCTTTCAGGCTATGATTGAAGGCAAGACCAACTGCACTGTTGAGTGCAATCCGCTCCAGGGCGAGCTCCTGATGGAGACTGCCAAGAAGATTCTCGCAGGTGAGAAGGTTGACAAGGTAGTATATGTAGAGGAAGGTGTATTCCCGGCTGATGTAGCTGAGGCCACTTTGCCATCCCGCAAATACTAATATCTGGTAGTTGAGAGATTCGGCGCAGGCCGAATCTGCAAGAAGGGCCGCGCCCCGGCTCTGTAGAGTCTGGGCGTGGTTTTTTATACCTGAGAATCGGTATATTTTCAGTAAAGGGGAGGATTTTTATGGCAGCAGCATTGTTGGAAATGCGCAGTATCGACAAAGTATTTCCAGGTGTTAGAGCCTTATCGAATGTCGATTTCACGCTTCAGGCGGGAGAGATCCATTCGCTGATGGGGGAAAATGGTGCAGGCAAGTCAACCCTGGTCAAGGTGCTGACTGGCGTATATCCCAAGGATGGAGGAACAATACATCTCAATGGCAGGGAAATTTATCCCAGAACGCCGAAGGAGGCACAGGAGGAGGGCATTTCTACTGTTTATCAGGAGGTAAATCTCTGCCCTAACCTGACGGTTGCAGAGAATATTTTTATCGGCAGGGAGCCGAAGCGGTTTGGCTTCATTGACTGGCAGGAAATAAACAGGCGCTCCGCAGAGCTTCTGCAGAAGCTGGATGTGGATATTGATGTAAAAAAGACACTGGACAATTACCCGGTAGCGATTCAGCAGATGGTGGCAATCGCCAGAGCTGTAGATGTAGATGCAAAGATTTTGATTTTGGATGAGCCGACATCCTCACTGAACGAAGGCGAAACCGCCAGATTGTTCAAGATTGTGCGGCAGCTGCAGAAGCAGGGCATGGGCATTATTTTTATTTCACATTTCTTAGAGCAGATTTATGAGCTTTGTGACCATATTACCATTCTCCGCAACGGTGAGCTGGTAGGCTCTTATGAGGTAGCAAAGCTGCCAAGACTTGAACTCATCGCCAAGATGGTAGGCAAGGACCTGAATGACGTTAAGGATATGGATAAAATGACGGAAAAAAGTGTTCCGTCCGATGAGGTATTTATCGAGACTGAGCATGCAGCCAGCGTGGGACAGATCAAGGATGTTTCCCTGCAGATACATAAGGGAGAGGTTATCGGTCTGGCAGGGCTTTTAGGCTCCGGGCGCACCGAGACGGCAGAGCTGTTTTTCGGGCTGAAGGAGGTCACCGGCGGGCATCTCAGGGTGAACGGCA
>JAQUZO010000099.1 GCA_028691285.1 Anaerovibrio sp.
CCAGGAATCAACGCATCCAAGTTATTCTGCAGGGTAGTAACCTTGACAGGATCCAGAGCCATGCCGGAACCGACCTGCTGGAATGCTGTCTTCAGGCCCTCACCGCCGGCCGGCAGCTGATCCCACTCGATATAGGCACCCTTGGAAAGCTGAATGCTGGATACCACAGGAGCAAACTTGATGCTTACCCATCTCTGCACCAGAGCACCCAGGACGAACATACCCAGGATGGAAGCACCGCGGGTAATATTGGTCAGCAGGCTGCCGGAAAGGTTCTCGGTGATCTGACCGCCTACCTTGTAGCCGAACTCCTGCGTGTACCACATAAAACCGAAACGGATAATGTTCCACAGAAGGAAGAACATGATTGGACCGAGCATGTTGCCGTCCATCGCGATAGCGGCGCACATTGCACCCAGGATAGGACGCAGGGTGAACCAGAATACAGGGTCACCGATACCAGCCAGAGGACCCATCATACCAACCTTAACACCCTGGATTGCAGCATCGTCAACGGCTGCGCCGTTTGCCTTTTCCTGCTCCAGAGCCAGAGTAACGCCCACGATTGGAGAAGCAACATACGGATGAGTGTTGAAGAACTCCATGTGACGCTTCAAAGCAGCAACCTGGTCAGCCTTTTCCTTATAGAGCTTCTTGATGGCTGGAATCATTGCAAATGCGAAACCACCGTTCTGCATACGCTCATAGTTCCAGGAAGCCTGCAAAAATGTTGAACGCAAGCAAACCATGAAACGGTCAGACTTGCTAAGAGTAATCTTCTTATCTGCCATGTCAATCACCACTTTCTAATCAATAATCATCCAAAATATCGCCGATTGGATCTTTGCTTCCGCCATTGCTGGAGTTATTGCTGCCGCTGTTGTCAGACAGACGCAGATAAATCATAACCATAGCCATAGCGATAGCACCAAGGGAGATAAGGGTGATTTCAGTCAGAGCAGCTACGCAGAAACCCAAAATAAGGAATGCCCAGGTTTCCTTGTTGGCAATCATGTTGATAACCATTGCATAACCTACGGCAACGACCATGCCGCCGCCGATAGCCATACCGGTGGTCAGCCAGCCAGGAATTGCCTGCAGGCCCGCCTGTACAGACTCAGCTGGAACGAAGCACAGAGCCACAGCAGGGATAGCGATACGAGCCCCCTGCATGAGAACAGCTATAATCTGCCAGAACTCTATAGCGGAAAAGCTGCCCTTTTCTGCGGCACCGTCCATAAAGTGGACAACAGGCACAGACAAGGTACGAACAATCATGGTAGTGAACAATCCGGCAACTGCCAAAGGAATGGCAATGCCAATAGCGGTTGGAATGCCTGCTATGCCCTGACCGCCCTGAACGAGAATAATTGCGGAAGCAACAGATGCAAAGGCTGCATCAGGAGCTACGGCTGCGCCGATGTTCGCCCACCCAAGAGCAATCATCTGCAGCGTGCCGCCCAAAATGATACATGGGACAGGGTCACCTGCAACAATACCAATCAAGGTGCAGGCCAGGATTGGCTGGTGGAATTCAAATTCATCCATAACACTCTCCACACCTGCCAGGAGAGCAACTATAACAATACCAATTAAGGTAAGAGTACCCATAATATAACCTCCAAATCTTTTTATTAGGATAATCTAATGAAGGAAAATAATTACTTCAGGCCATCCTCAGCCTTTTTGAGCAATGTGTCAATATGATCCGGACGATCTGCCGGCACCTTGCGTACATCGAAGGCAACACCAAGCTGCTGCAGTTCCCTGACAGCATCCACATCCTTCTGGTCCATGGAAATACACTTGTTCAGCAGAACCTTGCCCACAGAATGGGCCATGGAGCCGATATTCAGCTGCTTTATGGCTACACCGGCCTTGATTACTGTCAAAGCATCCTGAGGATTCTCAAAGAGCAGCATCGCCTTGGTTGCACCAAAACGAGGATCCTTCTCTACCTCAATCAGCTTTTTCAGCGGAATTACATGAGCCTTCACGCCGGCAGGTGCTGCTTTCATAATCAGACCCTTGCGCAGCTCATCTCTGGATACGGCATCAGATACGACAATGATGCGATCCGGCTTGGTCTTCTGCGTCCAGCTGGTAGCCACCTGTCCATGCAGCAGACGGGAATCAATACGGGCCAAAACATATTTGATATGTCCGTCACCCAGCACAGTCCCCTCCGGAATGGCATCTGCCTGCTGGTCTGCAGCCTGAGCTGCGGCTGCCGGAGCCGGTTCCAGAGATTCAGGCATTACCGTGACACCCTCGCGGGATGGTGCAAGAACATTCCTGGCAAGAGCATGAGCAGAAATGTTTTCATCTCCCATGCGTTCACCAAGCGCCGTAATCACCATCGGCAGGCTCAAACCGGTAACAATTGCCCACTTGTCCTCGTGCTCTTTCAAGATAGCACTGGACTGATTGAATGGTGTGCCTCCCAGCAAATCTACCAGGAACACAACCTCGTCCTTGTTGGAAAGGGTATCTACTGCAGCCAGCAGCTTGGCACGGAAAACATCCGGCCCATCCTCCGGCAGCAGCGTTACTGCAACCAGATCGTCCTGTGGCCCAAATACCATACCAGCGGACTGCTTTACACCCTCTGCCAGCCCACCATGGCTAGCTAAAATTATCCCTGTCATATTAGTCCTCCCCCTCTGACAGAAGCTTTACAGTTGCTTTGCAACCTGGAGTCATTATAGCACATTCAATTTTTTAAATAAATACCTTTTATGTGAAACTACTTTTATTATAGATTGAAAATATGTTTACTTGTGTAAAAATTATTATAAAAACATTTTGACTATACATATCTTTACAATTCACACCTCCAAAAGTATTGTTTGGCTAATATTTTATTGTGATTTATGTTGATTTTGCCATTATTCATTATTCTATTTTGCAGGCTTATTTTAACTAGTTCAAACATGAAATTCCTCTTATTTATTTTGAACATACTTTACGAAAATTTTTTTCATCTGCGTGAACAGACTTTGACAAAAGCATATATTTTCTCTATAATGAGCACATATTTTCATCAACCCTGGTCAACGCAAGAAAGGAAGACATACTATGCTTTATCCATTATTAATGCAGGCTCCTGTCAAGGACTATCTCTGGGGCGGCACTAAATTACGGGAAAAATATCATAAACAGTCGGACAGTGAAAAGCTGGCAGAAAGCTGGGAGCTTTCCTGCCACCCGGCAGGGCCGAGCATCATTGCCAACGGGGAGGCAGCCGGCCAGTCCCTGGAACAGTATATCGAAGAAAAAGGCAGAAGCATCCTCGGGACCAAGGGCTCCGGATGCAGGGAATTCCCCATCATGGTCAAGCTGATCGATGCCAGGGACAATCTGTCGGTACAGGTTCACCCCGACGATACATACGCGCTGAAGAATGAAGGCGAATACGGCAAAACCGAAATGTGGTACATCATTGAGGCAGAACCGGGGGCAGAGCTTATCTATGGACTGGCAAGGGAAGTGACGCCTCAGGAGCTTGCAGACAGTCTTGCCGGCGGCACTGTCACAGAGCTTTGCCGGCATGTACCGGTCAAAAAGGGTGATGTATTCTTTATTCCCGCCGGCACTATCCATGCGATCGGCAAAGGCATCCTGCTGGCAGAGGTGCAGGAAAATTCCAATATCACCTACCGGCTTTATGATTACGGACGCAGGGGAGCAGACGGCAGGCCTCGCCAGCTCCATGTGAAGCAGGGTTCTGAGGTATCTGCCCTGGCACCGCTGCCGCTGACCGTCAGCACGGAAACCGTTTCCCTCTCCGAGGACTGCCGGGCAAGGCTGCTGGCAGCCTGCCCGTATTTCACAGTCTGCAGCATCTCCCTTGAGCAGACTGTCCATCTGTCTGCCGGAACCGATTCCTTCCAGACCTTTACCATCCTGGATGGCAGCCTGACCCTGGAAGCCGGAGCGATTTCTCTGGAGATGCAGGCAGGCGAAACGGTCTTTCTGCCGGCAGGACTGGGAGATTACCGCATCACCGGCAGAGCCCATCTGATTTTCACCACGCTGTAAACAAATAAGGCGAAATGAAAAAACCGCAACCAAGAAATGATTGCGGTTTTATTATGCTCTTTTTAAGCTGTATGCAAATTATGCACGGAACTTGCGTTTGCGTGCTGCCTCAGACTTCTTCTTACGGCGTACGCTTGGCTTTTCATAGTGCTCACGCTTTCTAACCTCAGCCAAAGTACCGGCTTTCTGGCTCATGCGCTTAAATCTGCGCAGTGCACTATCAATAGTCTCATTCTTGCCAACCTTAATCTCGTTTGCCATCTATTTTTCCCCCCCTCCAATTGACTTGGGAGTGTATTTTACAACTACACCCGATTATTATAGCAAAATATTAAACATAATGTCAACGATTTTCTCGCCATAATCATTAATCAGCCCGGCGGCCACTGCATAGAACGGCCTCCCAGTACATGAAAATGCAGATGCTTTACAGTTTGTCCGCCTTCATCGCCGGTATTGGCAACTACCCGAAAGCCTCTGTCCAATTTATTTTCCCTGGCAAGCCGGGGAATTACTTCACACATGATATGCCCCACCAGCTCTTTATCCTCCGGTGTCAAAGCTCCTACGCTTTCAATATGCCTTTTGGGTATGACCAAAGCATGAAAAGGTGCCTGCGGCTCCAAATCCTTAAAGGACAAAACCTGATCGTCTTCATAGACCACAGTGGAAGGGATTTCCCCGGCTGCAATCCTGCAAAAAATACAATCTGTCATCTTTATACACCTCCTTGCTTTGCATATCAATTTTCAACAACTCTTATTATTGTACCATAAACTCCATCTTTATACAATCTATCCAAAGCAACCTGGTAAATTTCTCCCAAAACGACCCTGTCTTTTGTATAAACGCGGATATAGGTATCCGTAAGCCCATCGGTTTCTCCATCATGGGTGGTTTCAAACAATACCTGCTGCACAGTGCCCAGATATTCCCGGCAGTAGGACTGCGCCATTTCTCCTGCCAGCTCCTGCAGACGATGTACCCGTTCTTTCTTGACCGGCTCAGGTACCTGCTCCGGCATAGCTGCCGCCGGTGTGCCGGTACGGGGTGAATAAGGAAATACATGGATACGGGAAAATTTCAGGCTGCGTATGTAATCCAGGCTCCCGGCAAACATTTCCTCTGTCTCCCCCGGAAAGCCTACTATCACATCTGTCGAAACAGCTACCCCCGGTACAGCCTTTCTGACATTTGTCAGCAGGCGGGAAAATTCTGCACAATCATAATGGCGGTTCATTTGCCGCAGCACCTCATCGCACCCAGCCTGCAATGGCAGATGTACATGATGGCTGAACCTTGGATGGACACGCAGCAGCTCCAAAAGCTCCGGTGAAAGCTCTATCGACTCCAGGGAGCTCAGACGCAGCCGCCGCAGCCCCGGCAGGTCGAGCACCGCCTTGGCAGCCGCCGCCAGGTCAGTACCATCCCCAAAATCCCTGCCGTAAGCACCCAGATGGATACCGGAAAAAACAATCTCCTTGAAGCCATTTGCCAGCAGCTTCTCTGCTTCACGGCGCACGCTTGCCAATGGGCGGGAACGCAAAGGCCCTCTGGTAAAGGGAATAATGCAGTAGCTGCAGAAATTGGTGCAGCCCTCCTGGATTTTCAAAAAGGCTCTCGTTCTGGCAGGCATATCCAGAAGCGGAATATCCTCGAATTCCCTGGCCTGCATAATATCCGTAAGGCCGTCAATGATTCTGCCGTTCTGAGCAATTGCCTGTTCCACATACTCTACGATAAAACGGCGGTTGGCAGTCCCCAGCACCACCCGCACTCCTTCAATCGCCTTGATTTCCTCCGGCGCAATCTGAGCATAGCAGCCCGTCACAGCAATCACGGCCTCAGGATTCTGCCGCTGCACACGGCGAATCAGCTGGCGCGACTTTTTATCGCCCAGGCTGGTCACGGAGCAGGTATTGATTACATAGACATCCGCAGGCTCACTATGCGGAAGGATTTCGTAGCCAACTGCCTTGAACAGACCCTCCATGACCTCAGTTTCAAATTGATTCACCTTACAGCCTAAGGTAACAAATGCCACAGTCGCCAAACCTATCGCCCTCCTAAATCACCGTTTTCATACTGAATGACCGCCGCCGCCGCAATGGCTGCCGTTTCTGCCCGCAAAATACGGGTGCCCAGGCTGACCGAAGCGATGCCCAAATCCCGGGCAAGTGCTGCCTCTGCCAGAGAAAAACCGCCCTCCGGCCCGATTATCACCACAAAGCGCCCGGCATCCCTGTGCGCCTGCAAAAAATGCTTGATTCCCTGCTGCTCTTCATTTTCATAGCACATACAAACCGCCGTACCAGAGGCCTTTGCCTGAACA
>JAQUZO010000008.1 GCA_028691285.1 Anaerovibrio sp.
AAGGTTCCTGCCCCGCATGGGGCAGGCTGAGCGGCTCGCCCGCTGTGAAGCATGGAGCCATGCGGTAGCAGCCGCCCGCAACTGGTTATCATGATGCCGATGATGCGGAAGTAAATATATATCTTGCCACTAACAGCTTGTTTATGTATTATAGCAGTCGCCGAAATCTGCCGGCATTAGCGGTATAGGTGCGGCGGAGACACTGCATTCACTGGCAGAGCCAGGGTCTTTTGACACGAGCAATCGTGGTATTTGCGATTTTATTTGCGGTAATTACATTGGCATTGCGAAAATGACAGCACAAATTTCAAAGAGGGCGTTCTCTATCCTGCAGGATGGGGAACGCTTTTATTTATTTTCTGCCGAACAAGAGATATTGCAAAATTGATTTTGAATGGGACAGCATCTTTTTCCTGCCGGACAATCCGCATGGTTCTTGCCCGGCTCGCCGCCGGAGATAGTGTTGCTCGGTGACACACTCCATCATCAGGGCTTTGCATGCGCATGGCTGGTCATAGTACGAAGCTGGAGGATATGAAACACATAAACGGAGAAAACTGCTTTTACTCCGTTATGGATAGCTGTTATATCTGCATTTACTCCATATATATTTCTTTACTCAAAGCCCGCTTATCTATACTGTATACAATATATTTTGTATTCCTGCAATGATATATTAAAAAATTACTACACAAGTCCTTGCTAAAATGATATAATAACATTTGCATTGGAGCAGTCCACAGGCAGAAGTATTTTCCGTTCTGAGGCTGCTTCCTGTATTTTTGCTGAAAATTCACATTGTCTTTTTTGGCAATCATGCGTATAAGCATCATATATTGTGTATGTATTGGAGGGTCAGAAATGAATTCTGAAATTACTGTAAAGCTGCCCCGCTGCAAGGGCTGCGGTATTTGTGCGGCCTTTTGCCCGAAAAATGTTTTGGCAATTTCCGAACTGGGCAAGGTGATAATCGTTAATCCTGATGACTGTATAGCCTGCGGACAGTGCGAGCTGCGCTGCCCTGACTATGCAATTTTTGTAGATAAGAAGGTGGCAAAATGAGCAAAGCAAGATTGATGCAGGGCAATGAAGCCTGCGCTGAGGGTGCACTGGCAGCCGGTGTCCGCTTCTTCGGCGGTTATCCTATCACCCCTTCCACAGAGATTGCCGAAGGCATGGCAAAAATGCTGCCAAAGGTGGGCGGCAAGTTTGTCCAGATGGAGGACGAAATTGCCAGCATGGGCGTTGTCCTGGGTGCTTCTCTGGCAGGCAAAAAAGCCCTGACTGCATCCTCCGGCCCGGGCATTTCCCTGAAGCAGGAGCTGATCGGCTATGCTGCCGCTGCTGAAATTCCGGTAGTGATTGTCAATGTGCAGCGTGTAGGCCCTTCCACCGGACAGCCTACTGCCCCATCCCAGGGGGATGTCATGCAGGCCCGCTGGGGCACCCACGGCGACCATCCAATGATTGCCCTTTCTCCCTGGAGTGTCCGCGAAGCCTTTGATACCGCAGTAATGGCAGTCAATTATTCAGAGCGCTTCCGTACTCCGGTCATCCTGCTGATGGATGAGATTGTCGGCCATCTGCGGGAAAAGGTCGAGCTGCCGGAGGCTGATGAAATCGAGATTTATCCACGCCGCCAGCCAGGCTGCACGCCTGCTGAGGGCTACAGGCCATATGCTCCTGCCGAGGATTTAGTACCGAATATTGCCGATTTCGGCAATGGCTACCATATCCATGTTACAGGTCTAATCCACGATGAAACCGGATTCCCTGTAGGCAGCCCGAAGGTAACCCGTGAAGCAATTGACCGCCTGCACACCAAAATTGAAATCGCCAGAGACGAAATCACCCATGTGGAGGAATACTGCATGGAGGATGCTGAATATGCTGTTGTTGCTTTCGGCGGCACTGCCCGTACTGCGTATGAGGCGGTATTGGCTGCCCGCCAGAAGGGCATCAAGGTCGGCATGGTGCGCCTGATTACCATCTGGCCGTTTGCAGACCAGGCAATCAGTGATTTGGCTGCCAGGGTCAAGGGCATCCTGGTAACAGAGCTGAACTACGGACAGATTGTCAACGAGGTTGAGCGCGCTGCAGCCGGACAGTGCCCTGTAGAGCTGTGTGCAAAGTATGACATGACTATCTTCGAGCCGGAGGAAATCCTTGAAGCAGTTGAAAGCCTTGTTGCAGGAGGTAATAAATAATGGAAAGATCCTTTGAACAGTATTTTCGTCAAAACCGTCTGCCCCACCTCTGGTGCCCGGGCTGCGGCAACGGCATTGCCACCAAGGCGATTGTCCAGGCTATCGAGAGCAAGGGCCTGGAGCGTGATAAAACCGTCATCGTTTCCGGTATCGGCTGCTCCTCCCGCGCATCCGGCTACATGGATTTTGATACCCTGCACACTGCTCATGGCCGTGCAATTCCTTTTGCCACCGGCATCAAGCTCGCCAATCCGGAGCTGAATGTCATTGTAATCACCGGTGACGGCGACTGCACCGCCATCGGCGGCAACCACTTCATTCACGGCTGCCGCCGCAATGTCGATCTGACTGTCGTGCTTTTCAACAACAATATCTACGGCATGACCGGCGGGCAGGCTTCTCCGATGACTCCGACCGGCAAGAAGGCCACAACTGCCCCTTACGGCGCAGTTGATCCTGTCTTTGATGCCTGCCGTCTGGCTGAGGCCGCCGGTGCTACCTATGTAGCCCGCTCCACAGCGTATCATGTGCAGCATCTCACCAGTATGATTGCGGACGGCCTGGACAATAAGGGCTTTTCCTTTATCGAAGCCATGGTTCAGTGTCCTACTGCCTACGGCCGCAAAAATAAGATGTCCGACCCTGTGCAGCTCATGATGTGGATGCGTGACAACGCCGTCATGAAGGCTGCCTGGGACAAGCTCCCCGAGGACAAAAAACAGGGCGACAGGTTCCCGATTGGTCTTTTGTATCAGGAAGCAGGCGTTGACTATGCTACTGCCTATGACCATGTAATTGACCTTGCAGGAGGTGCGGCAAAATGAGAAAGCAGATAAGATTATCCGGTTCCGGCGGCCAGGGCGTCATCACCGCTGCCATTATTTATGCCGAAGCTGCAGTTGCCGCAGGCATGGAAGCTGTCCAGTCCCAGTCTTACGGGCCGGAGGCCCGCGGCGGCGCATCCAAGTCCGAGGTCATCATCGACAACGGGCCTATCTATCATCCTCATGTCTCCGTGCCTGATGTAGTGCTTGCCATGACCCAGAAGGCCGCAGACAAATACTATGGGGATCTGCATCCAGAGGGTATCCTGATTCTGGATACGGATTTGGTGCCGGAGGCCCCTGATTTCAAGAATATCATTCGGGTGCCTATCACCAAAATCGCCATTGAGCAGGCCGGGAAATCCCTGTTTGCCAATATCGTGGCTTTGGGTGTCCTCACCAAGGTACTGCAGCTGGTGGATCTGGATACCGTCCGCAAGGCGGTAGCCCACCGTGTGCCGCCTCATACTGTCGAGGCCAATATGAAGGCACTGCAGCTTGGCTATGACTCTGTAGAATAAAAGACATACAAAAAAACTGGTATCCGCAGCCTTACTGCCGGATACCAGTTTTTTATTTACTGAAACTTTGGGCTTATTTCATCCAGGCGGTCTTGGTTTCGCTGATGACACCGTCAGTCATGGTATACTGCCTGAGGCTGTTCTCTGCTGCCTGAATACAGATATAGCACAAATCAGCTTTGCCTGCCCTGATGGCCCGCTCTACAGCAGGCGCCACCCGCACCAAGGTGCCTTCCTGCAGCGCAAATTCCTCCCCATCCGCATAGAACATGCCCTCGCCGCTGACAACGACATACAGCTCCTCATTCATTTTATGGGTATGTACGAAAGGTACGCCCGTGCCTGCCGGCAGGCGGTTGACAGACACCTCCATGCTGCTGAGCCCCAGCTGCTCCTTGGCAAAATGCTTATCCGTCAAAACCTTCAATGCACCAATATTCTCTACGCTGATCTTCTCTGACATAAATATTCCTCCTGTAAAAATCACCTGCACGGCAAAGAGTGTATATACACTCTTTGCCGCAAAAAAATCACACGCCAGACAAGACTGTTTTACGGCACCAGCGCCTCCAGCTTTGCCAGCGAACCACGCAGCTGCTGCAATTCTTCTCTGCCCAAATAATCCTCCAAGTCCTGCTGTGCCTGACACCACAAACCATAAGCCTGCTGCAGCTTTGCAGTACCCAGCTCTGTCAGCTGCACCTCTTTTTTGCGCGCATCCTGTCCGGCCCGCAAAATGACCAGACCATCCGCCAGCAATGCTTTAAGGTTGCGGTTCATCGTCGTGCGGTCAATCCGAAAAGCTGCCGCCAGCTCACTGATCCCGGGATGCTTCAGCTCCATAATCTGATGCAGCATCCCCATGCGGGTAACCGTAAGCCCTGAGGGAGAAAGACATTCATCATAGAACTGTGTCAGCGCCCTCGATGCCCTCCTGATGTTTGTACAATTACAGACATTGGATTCTTTGGGAAAGTGTCCCAAATTCTGCTTCATAAAAGATATCCTTCAATATTAGGTGTATATACACTCATATTGTACATACCAAGCAATATATTGTCAAGAAAATTTTTCAGGCAGCAAAAAACCGGAACCCCTGCCCCTTCGGGCTGCGGGATTCCGGCTCTCTGCACAATATATCAAATCAGCTTACAGCTCAATCTCCTCATAGCGTGTGATAATCTGGTCAGCCATACTCAAATCCTGCTTGCCGGAATGAGGATTATACACTGCTATGCAGTGCATACCGGCCGCCTTTGCCGCCCTGACCCCTGCATTGGCATCCTCCACCACCGTGCAGTCAGCAGGATCTGCTCCCAGCCTTTGGGCCGCCAGCAGATAGATATCCGGTGACGGCTTGGCATGAGTCACCTCGTTGCCGCCGGTGATGCACTGGAAATAATCAATGATTCCAAAACGGGTCAGTACCAGCCTGACCACATTCAGCACCGAGGAGGAAGCCAGGCCGATTTTATAGCCGTTTGCCTTCAGGCGTGCCAAAAGCTCCCTAATTCCTTCAATCGCCTCGATACTTTCATCCTCAGTCAGCAGCTTCAGATAGATTTCATGCTTTTTGGCAGCCATGGTTTCCCAGCTGGCAGTACATTCCGGGTGCTGTGCCGCTATATCGCAGAAAAACGACTTGGCGCTGCGGCCGACATAATGCGCAAAATATAGATCATCCACCTCCAGATCAAGTCCAAACTCCCTGAGGGCAGCTTTTTTTGCCCTGGCATGCAGCGGCTCACTGTCGATGATTACACCGTCCATATCAAAAATAAATGCCTTTTCCGCCATCATATCCTCCCTTTTTCTCAAATGCCCTTATCCTGCGGCTTGATTGTGCCATGCTCATAGGCAAGCAGCAGGCTGTACAAATCGGTAATCTTCTCCTGAATCAGCTTCCCGGCATCCGTATCCCCCACGGTAGTCATCTTGGACTGCAGCTCAATGGTACGGGATACAGACTCAATATCCGTATTGTGCCGCAGAGCCTCCCGGACATCTGCCACATTCTGATGCTCCAGCAGCCGGAAGCCGCGGGAATTGAAAATCAGGGTATAACCGGAGATACCTGTCTTCTTGTGGTAAGCCCGGCAGAAGCCGCCGTCAATGCACAGCGCCTTGCCGTTGGCCTTGATAGGGGTTTCTCCCTTGGACACCTTCACCGGCACATGTCCGTTGATGATATGCCCCTCCTTGGGATTCAGCCCGAATTCCTCCAGCACATTCTCGCATATCTCTTCCTTGTCCACCAGCTCATAATAAGGGTCTGACGGCTCCTTCCAGGTAGCCTCGTCCACCAGGAACATCCGCTCAAAGGTAGTAAATTCCCTGCCGGAAATCGGTGACAGCAGCCCGTTCCACAAAAACCACATAAAATCCAAAGCGCGCAGGTCCTTGCCGCTCCGCGCCTTCCTTGCCATATAATCACAGTAATCCATATACGCCTTGCCCTTGTAGGTCTTGCCCTCAAAGGAGACTTCCTTGAAGCTGCCGTCCAGGTTCAGCGGCATACAGCCGTGAAAAAGCAGGTTCTGGTTACAGCAGGTATAGACGCTGCCCTTTTTGTAGATAAAATCGATATGCCGCTGCAAACGCTCACTTTCAATGAAATAGGACTTCAAATCCTTGATGATCTGCTTTTCCTCATCAGTCAGCTCATAAGGGTTCTGCGGGTCAACTGTCGGAAAATAAGCGCTGGCCAGCTCGTACCGTTTGCCGTTCAGATGATAGCAGCTCGAATTATAGTCCACATTCTGCAGCTGCAGACGGCTTTCCATGCGAAAATCCGGATTGCGGAGAATCAGCTGGCCCTCCAGCTTGAACATAATCATGGAAATCGCCTTTTCAGAAGCCCGGAGGGAATTTTCATCCGGATAGATGCGCTGCGCATACATGGTCAGCGGCCGCAGGCTGATGGCATAGCCCTTTTCCAGCACATCCGTATTCTGGTACCGCAGGCTGTTCCGCACGACACCGGCAATGCAGACCTCACTGCCGCAGGCGGCACCCATCCACAGAATGTCATGATTGCCCCATTGGATATCCAGGGAATGATAGTCCAAAACCATGTCCAGAATCGTATCCGGACGGTTGCCCCGGTCAAAAAAATCACCCACAATATGCATGTGCCCCACAGCCAGGCATTTGATGAGCTGGGTCAGGGCTACAATGAAATCCTCGGAGCCTCCCACCTGCACAATCATATTCAGCAGGCGCTTGTTATAAAGGAACTGCGCCCTGTCTGCCTCCGGATGGGTATGAAAAAGCTCCGTAATCACACGGCGGTAGTTCTGGGGAATAAAGCTCTTTACCCGGGACTGAGGATATTTGTAGGTCATCAGCTTGCTGACCTCCAGCAGCCTGGACAGGTTCTCGCGGTACCAGTCCGGCGTATTTTTACGTTCTGCCTGCATCTGCTGCATTTTTTCCACCGGATAATAAACCAACGTGCAGAATTCCGCCTTTTCCTCGTCAGTCAGTCTTGCCCCAAAGACATAGTCCACCTTTTCCTTGATGACGCCGGAGCAATTATTCAGGATATGATAAAACAGCTCATATTCACCATGCAAATCGCTGACAAAATGCTCAACCTCTTTCGGCAGACACAGGCTGGCCTGCAAATTGATGAGGTCGGCATACACTTCCTCCTTGGTGGGATATTTTTCTGCCAACAGGTGCAGGTATTTTTGCTTCTGCTTTTGCATCGCAGTGGATGAAACCGTCATAAATCTCACCTTTCTTAAAATCCGCATTTTTGCTTTGAATTGCTTATTTGCCATAAATAACTCATTTATAGGCAGCCGTATCCTTGAATGTATATACTTTATAAATTCTCCGCAGAAGAGTCTTTTCCTCTTTCACTAAGAATAAAAAACGCAAAGACAGAAAATATCTGCCTTTGCGCTGTACATAGCTGATGATTATTCAGTTCCTTACCGCAGCAGATTCAAGAACCAACTGGAATTCTGATAGGATTGTGCCAGCATGGCCTGCGATGCCTGCATCAGGATATTATCGCTGGTATAAGCAGTAATCTCCTTCGCCATATCGGCAGCCAGCAGGGTCGTCTGAGCCGCTGTCAGATTCTCCGTCTGCGTGGTCAGATTGCTGTAGGTATACTCCAGCCTGCTGCTGAGAGCACCCACATTGGTGGACTGGTCCAGCACCTTGCTGATGGCATTGTCAATCACACTGATAGCAGCACTGGCATCCCCGATTGTGCCCACACTGAGATAAGAACCGTCACTTCCGACCAGCCCCAGTGCCCGGGCTGAAATATCTCCCAGTCCCACCTTGATGGACTGATTGGAGCCTGAACCTACCTGCAGGGTCAGGGAATTATCCTCATGCTGATTCGCTGCGCCAATGGATTCGCTGAAGGCATCCAACGCATTATTGACGGACTTTTTCTCATTGCCGGAAGCATCCTGCACTGAAATCGTGAAGCCGGAAATCTCCCCTGCCTTGCCGCTGGCAGCAGCTTTGACAGTGATGCCATTTTTGCCGTCTGCCGTATTGATCGTCCTGCCGGAGGAATCTGTGCCGATTTCCTTTGTCGCACCCAAATCAGGGTTAAAGACCTCGCCGCCTCCTGCCTGATTGGCATGCTTGAAAATATCCTCCAGAGTGGTATCCGCTGCACTGTAGCTGGTATGATAGGTCTTGCCGTCCTTCACATAGGACACAGAAACAGTATCGGTGGCAGCAATGCCCAGATTGTCCCCTGCCCGGCTAGTCAAATCTGTCAGCTTGGTGCTGCCTGTCACCTCTGTGCCCAGACTGCGGTTGGTATATGCCTGAGTAGTCTGCTGAGAAGCATAGGTGTTGCTGCCGTTCATCAGTGCCCTGCCATTGAACTCCACCAGAGAATTATCCGTAATCTGGTCAATATACTGGTTCAGCTCCTTTTGGATATTGGCACGGTCGCTGTCCTTGGCGGTAGAATTCGCCGCGGCCAGGACACGCTCCTTCATGGTAGTCAGGATATCCAGTGTATTGCCCATAGCACCATCCGCCACCTTCAGCATACTGGAGCCGGTCTGGGTATTGGCAGCTGCCTGCCCCAACGCCCCGATCTCCACACCCATACGCTGCCCGATCGCATAAATCGAAGCGTCATCCCCCGCGCTGTTTACCTTGTTGCCTGTAGCAATGGCGGTCGCATGCTTCATTGCTGATGAATATTTACTGTTCAGTTGATTCAGTAAGGAAAGCTGATGCGCATAGCTGCCAATCTTTGCCATAATAATTCCTCCTTGAGAATAAACTCTGCTTAACATCCTTGTTATCTATATACCTCATATAATCACTATCGAAAAGTATCCTGGCAGACTTAATACAGACACAGAATTTTGTGCTGAATTATTATCCTGTCAAAAGAAGGAAAAATATAGTATAATGTTGACGGCCTGCTTTAAGGCTTCAATATTGTATTTTGTATGAAAGACGGCATCTGCATCCGGGACGGAATTCCTCTCATCAGGCAGACCATTCCGGCACGCCTGCGAAGATTTCCTGGCTGCCGATGCCCGAAAAATCTGAATTAAGGAGTATCCATACATAAAATGAGTACATTTGATTGGCAGGAACAGCTGGCAAAGCGCCGGCGGCGAACCAAATATGAGCGCATTGCCACCCTGTGCCTGATAGTTTTTGTTTTAGGCTTTTTCCTGTGGCGCATCTTTTATGCCAACACCCCTGAGTATGCCCTGGACAGGCTCAGCCATGCCCTGGCAGCCCATGACAGCCAGTCACTGCAGAAATACTGCAGTCTGAAAGATGTCACCAGCCATGCCTATGACGACCTGACCAGAGATATGTTCGCCTCAGACGACAAGCTCTCCAACGACACCAAGGTGATGTTTGAACAGTTCTATATCAAAATCAAGCCTCAAATCCTGGACAATACACAGCCGCTGCTCCTTTCCTATGTAGAAACCGGCAGCTGGCAGCCGCCGGGAAGCGACAACATCCTCAAGGGCCGGCAGCTGGGCATTGATTACGAATACCTCATTGAACGCTCCCAGCTGCGCAGCACCGCCTTCGTCAAAATCGAAAGCATCGACCGCACAGGAGATACGGCGCTGGCCAAAGTACAGGTCAGAGATGAATATACAGGCACTCTCTTCACCCTGAATCTTCTGCTGACCCAGGCAGGGGATAACTGGCAGGTGACCAGGATTGTCAATTATCGGGATTTTCTGGATTTCCTCAGGCCGATCCAGAGCTCCGGCCTCACCGCCTACATAAAGGCAACCAAAAGCATCATCGATAAATACAACGACATCATGGACACCCAGCAGACCAATTTTGGCAGACTCAGCACCACAGACAAGGGAAGCCTGACCGCCGACCAGCGCAGCAGGCTGGCAGGCTATATCAAATCCGATATCATCCCCGCCCTGGAAAAAAGGCAGCAGGAGCTGGATGCCGTGCCTGTCAACGATGGCGCGCAGTATCTCCAGAAGCTCCGCGCCCAAGAAACGCAGCTTTCCTTGGCAGAGTGGCAGCACTTCCTCAAGGGCATCCAGGAGAACAGCTTCCCTGAGCTGAATATCGCTAAGGCCTTTCATACAAATGCCCTGGAGCTGCAGCACCGCATTGACGATGTAATGAAAAACACCGCTGTCAATAAAATGACCAAATCCATTCCCTGAGAGCGGAAGGCCGCAAAAAATAAATAATGTCCGCAAGACAAAGGAGCTGTTTCCCAATCCGGCCTCTCAAGCGCCATATTTTGGTATGACCCTTGAAAGCCCCGCAGGAAACAGCTCCTTTTATATGCCAGCCTTTAATCAGCTGCGTTTTTTCTTTTTATACTGCCAAAACATCACGGCACATACCAGTACCAGAACAGCCGCTACCGCCAGGCTGATTTCATGGCCTACCGTCATCATGACCTTCCAGCCCTCACCCAGCATCATGCCGATTGCCAAAATCAGCGCCGTCCAGGGCAAAGAGCCGATGAAGGTATAGAAGAAGAATTTTTTCATGTCCACATGGGCAAAGCCGGCAGGCAGGGAAATAAAGGTCCGCACCACTGGCAGCATCCGGCTGAAGAACACCGCCTTGATGCCGTATTTATCAAACCAGTTCTGAGCAATATCCACATGGGATTTTTTGACAAAAAAATATTTGCCGTATTTGTCCACAAAAGGCCGTCCCCCGTAATGCCCTACGAAATACGCAAAGACAGAGCCCAGCATACCGCCGACCATACCTGCGACCATCGCCATCGTAAAAGTCATCCGCCCGGCAAAAATCATATATCCGGCAAAGCCGAGAATCAGCTCACTGGGAATAGGGATGCAGGCATTTTCCAGCGCCATCAGGATTGCCACTGCATAATAACCCCAGGAATCAATAAACTGCAAAAATACATCTGTAAACTGTGACATAAATTAGTCCTTTCTTCAAACATACGTCAAATTTCTGTATAGTGGATTTTCCTGTCAGCTCCAATACAAGCCGCCGCTGGTACAGGCCTCCATACCCGCATATACAAAAAAAGAGTCCCATCTCCGGACTCTGAAAAAGAAATGGTGCCTCAGAGCGGAATCGAACCACTGACACGGGGATTTTCAGTCCCCTGCTCTACCAACTGAGCTACCGAGGCATAAATGGCGACCCGAAGGGGACTTGAACCCCTGACCTCCGCCGTGACAGGGCGGCATTCTAACCAACTAAACTACCGGGCCACTACTGACGCAGAAAAATCTGCGAAATTTTATGGTGGGCGCTAACGGGATCGAACCGCTGACATTCTGCTTGTAAGGCAGACGCTCTCCCAGCTGAGCTAAGCGCCCCTCAAATCCGTGAGCTTCAAACTGCCGCTCACAAGCAATAATTATATCGGACAAAGAACAATTTGTCAACAATTTTCTGCACAAAAAACGTCCTCCGCCTTACTTTGCAGCCCTTCTGACGGGGGCATAAAAATATCCTGCAGCGAGGAAAATTTGAAATGCTGCACCGTCAATAGTCATGGGCTTGCCAGACATGCATGGCGCCTATCTAAAAAACATCGCTACACTGCAGGATACCTAAAACAAAATCATACCGGACACCGAGGGCCTACAGCAGCTTCTTCAAGTCCTCTGCTGCAGAAGTCACCCGGCCGAGATTGTGGGTGATATCCTTGGTGCTCTGAGCCTGCTGCTGCCCGATAGCTTCGATGGCATTGACAGACTGGGCAATATCATTGACCGCCTTGTTCATCTCGGTCAAGGTCTTTTTGATGCTCTCTGTAGCCTCACGGGACTGCTCCGCCAGCTTGCGGACCTCCTCCGCTACTACTGCAAAGCCTCTGCCCTGCTCACCTGCCCTGGCAGCCTCAATGGAAGCATTCAGGCTGAGCAGATTCGTTTCCTCTGCAATATCTGTAATAAGGCCGATTGCCTTGAGCGTATCCGTATTCTTTTCCTTCAACAGCTTGGACTGTGCCACATAAGACTGCCCTGCTGACGCAAAATTATCCGACATCTTGGTAAAATTGTCCAGCTCTCTATTCAACTCCCTGACGGATGAAGCAATTTCATCCACCAGAACCTTGTGCTCTTCCTGTACTGCCATCTATATAAGCCCCTTTCCTTCTACCAGTTTACCTGTAATTTCCTTATTCGCCATATGGCAGATAAAATCCTTTTTTTCTGCAAAAAAAAGAAGCAGTTTTCCCAACTGCTTCTCTCCGTCAGCCTGCATCAGCGGCAAACTGTATCAAAACCTGACTGTAATCACGGTTCCCTCCCCGACAATGCTGTCTACCTCCAGCCTGGCATCATGCAGCCTGGCGGCATGCTTGACGATGGACAGGCCCAAACCCGTGCCCCCGACCTCCTTGGAATGGCTTTTGTCAACCCGGTAGAATCGCTCAAAAATCCTGTTCCTGTCAGCCTGGGGAATCCCTATCCCCGTATCCCGCACAGAAATCTGGGGATGCCCTGCCAGCTCGGCAATCTCCACGACGACACTGCCCTGAGGATGATTGTACTTGATGGCATTTTCACAGATATTGTACAGCATGCTGCGCAGCAGATGAGGTATGCCCTCCAGCACCGTCTGCTGCCCTATCAGCTCCACGGCAATCTGCTGCTTTTGTGCCAGCGGCTCCAGGCTGTTGATGACTCCCTCCGCCAGCTGGTAAAGATTCACTTTGGATTTGGTGATATTTTCCTTGCCCTCATCCAGACGGGACAGTACGATGATGTCCTGCACCAGCCGAATCATGCGCTGGGCCTCATTGTAAATCTTTTCCGCAAAATGGCCTGTATCCTGCTCCATGACCATACCGTTCTTCAAAAGCTCCGCAAAGCCGGAGATCGAATGAAGCGGCGTCTTCAGTTCATGGGATACATTGGCGGTAAACTCCCGCCGCATGGCCTCTGTTTCCTCCTGATTGGCCTTCCTGGTCTCCCGTGACGCAATGACCACAGAGATTATGATGACCGCCATCAAAATCCCGCCAATGGGCAGTCCCATATCCAAAATAACCTTGAACACAGTATGCTGCGGCATGCTCAGTCTTAGCACGGAGCCATCAGGCAGACGCTGTGCCGAATACAGCATTCTGGTCATCATTGTATCCGAATATCGCTGGCTCTCACCATAGCCGGAGGACAGAGCCGCCCTGACTTCCTCCCGCGCCAGATGGTTTTCCATTTCCCAGGAAGTATTTTCATTGTCATAAACCACACTGCCGTCAGGCAAAATCCAGGTAATGCGATAATTCCCCTTGGGCAGCTGCTCCAGGTAATCCTGCCTCTGGCTGGCAACAGCCAGGGCAGCCATCCCCGTCTCAATCTTCAGCTGCTGCCTTTGGACATCAGAAAAATAGCCGTACATCGTACCCAAAATCAGCCCGGCCGCCAGGATAAAAGCCGCCACCGTAGTCACTACAATGCCAAAATACTTATGCATGAGCCGCCTCCCAGCGATAGCCCACACTGCGTACTGTCCTGATTGCCCGCCCCCAGGTTCCCAATTTGGTCCTGAGGCTGCTGATGTGCACATCCACCGTGCGGCTCTCCCCCATATAATCTGTATCCCAGATGCGGTTCAGCAGCTTGTCGCGGCTGAACACCATGCCGGGATTTTCCATAAAGAGCTGCAGCAGCTCAAACTCCTTCAGCGGCATCTCCACTGCCCTGCCGTCCACCGTCACCAGATGCTGCTCTATATCTATTGTCACGCCGCCAAGGGTGAGGCTGGATGGCTTCACGGCTCCTTCGCTGCGCCTGAGCACTGCCTTGATGCGGGAAACCATCTCCATCATGCCAAAGGGCTTGGCGAGATAATCGTCCGCTCCAAAATCAAGCCCCCTGACCTTGTCATACTCCGTTCCCTTCGCACTGGCCATAATCACAGGCACCTTCGCCGTCTGGGGATTTTCTCTCAGCCGCTGCAGAATGGCAATGCCATCCTCGCCCGGCAGCATGATGTCCAGCAGAATCAGCCTGGGCTGCTCCTCCGCCATGGCCTGCCAGAACTCCGTCGAATCCGGAAAGCCTTTCCCTGCAAAGCCCGAAGCCTTCAACGCATACAGCATCAGCTCCCTGATGCTCTCATCATCTTCAACACAATAAATCACCTGCATCACTCCTAGCGGCAAACTGCCTTTTTTAGCAGTGTAGCACCTCCTGGAAAAAAATACAACTGCCTGAATCACCGCCGCTCCGGCAGCAGACCACCAGTACAGCTTATTGCTGATACGGCCTGCGGCTGGCGTAAAAATCCTGTGCATTTACCAGCTCATCGCCCGGCTGCAGGTCAGGCATACAATATTCCCCGTCTGCATCCATATTCCTTGCCTTGGTGTTGTCTGCCAGCTGGAGCTGGAGCATCTCCCAGATTTCCTTCTTGATGTCAGGCGACAAAATCGGCGCTGCCACCTCCACACGGTTTTCCGTATTTCTGGTCATCCAGTCTGCCGAAGCAATATACATCTGCATATCCTCCAGCCTGCCGAAGCAGAATACTCTCGGATGCTCCAGGAAGCGCCCCACGATGCTGCGGATGCGGATGTTATCCGTCAGGCCGGGCCGCTGAGGCACCAGACAGGTAATGCCCCGCACAATCATATCGATTTTTACGCCTGCCTGTCCTGCCTCATAAAGGGCATCAATCAGCTGACGGTCTGTCAGAGAGTTCATTTTCAGCAGGATATAGCCTTCGCCGCCATTTTCTGTCCTGGCAATTTCTCCCCGGATCATTTCCAGCAGACGGTTCTTCATATTCACAGGTGCCACCAAAAGCTGCTGATATTCCCCCCAGAGATTCCCGATACCCATATTGCGGAAGAACATCGAGGCATCCCTGCCCATAGTATCATCCGGTGTCAAAAGAGCAAAATCCGTGTACAGCCTGGCTGTTTTGGCATTGAAATTACCCGTCCCTATATGGGTAATATATTTGATTCCCTGCTCATGGGATTCCCGATAGGTAATCTGGCACAGCTTGGCATGGACCTTATAGCCGTCAAAGCCGTAGAGAATACGGCAGCCTGCTTCACGCAGCCCGTTGACCCAGCTGATATTGTTTTCCTCATCGAAACGGGCCTTCAGCTCCAAAAGGACGGTGACATCCTTGCCCAGCTCTGCCGCTGCCATCAGGTAATTCATCAGCTTGACATGTCCCTTGCCCACCCGGTAGATGGTTATTCTGATGGCAAGCACTTCCTGGCTGTACACTGCTTCCTTCAAAAGACGCAGCAGGATCCCAAAATCATCATAAGGATACCGCAGCAGCATATCCTGCTTCTTCGCCAGCTCCAACAGGGAGCCGTCCTCCGCCAGATGGAATTTTTCCTCGGCTGAAGCAGGCTCATAAGGCAGATAATACAGCTCCTGCTTCATGCTTTCCGTCACATTCCCCTCCAGCGCATAGACATAGTCAAGCGTCAGCGGCGCACTGGTAGCGAATACCTGGGAGGAACTGATATTGTACCGTTCTGTCAGATAGGCTGCAATGAGGGATTTTCCCTGGCTGCGGATTTCCAGGCGCACGGGCGTCAAATGCCTGCGCTTCTTGATGGCCTTTTTCATCGCCTCCAGATAATCGCCCGTTTCCAGCTCCTCTTCCTCCAGATTGATTTCCGCACTGCGGGTAATGGCAAAAACTGCCTTATCGACTACGGGATAGCCTGTAAAAATTTTGCCGACGAATTCCTCAATAATGTCCTCCAGCAGGACAAATTCCATCTTGTCCTCAGACAGGTATACCACTCGGCTCAGACCAACCGGCAGCGGAATAATGCCAAAAATCAATTTTTTCTTGCTTTTCAGCATGGCAGATATATACAGCTTTTTGCTGTCCAAATGAGGAAACGGATGATGCTTGTCAATAATCTGAGGTGACAGAACAGGCAGGATACATTCCTGAAAAATATTTTCCAGAAAAGCATACTGCTTTTTGGACAGCTCGTGGATATTGGCATGGCCGATGCCCTTTTCCATCAGCCTGCGGCGCAGAAAAGCAAATACCCTGTCCCGCTCCTCATACAGCTCCCTTGTCTTGTCAAAAATTGCATTCAGCTGCTCTCTGGCTGTCATCCAGCTTTTATTGTCCCGCTTTGTCGCATCCGTGGCTTCCAGGCTCAAAAGGCTGCCGACCCGCACCATAAAGAATTCATCCAGGTTGCTGGTAAAAATCTCCACAAATTTGAGCCGTTCTCCCAGCGGCACGCTGCTGTCGTCCGCTTCCTCCAGCACACGCTTATTGAATTTCAGCCAGGACAGCTCTCTGTTCTGCGTATAGCCGGTAAAAAACTGCTTTTGTTCCACCTGTTCAACATCAGTCATTTTGTTGGGAAGCCTCCTCTGCCTGCTCTGTCTGCTCTGACAGAGCATCCTGAATATTCTGCTCATTATCTGCATTTTCTTCATGCCCCTCAGTACGCCCGCCGTACACATCCTTCAAAACATAATTGAACATAAAGCCTTCTCTCACGCCGGTCTGTGCTACCACTACCGCTTCGCACTTGAAGCGCTTGGCTGCAGCATAAAGAATGATCATCCCCGGCAGGATGGTGCGTATGCGCTCCGGCACCACATCCAGAAGCAAGCTCATATTTTTCAGGAATTTATCCCTGTTTTCCTTCTGTACCATGGCATTGATGATATAGCCAATATGGGAAACCTCCAGGACATTTTCCTGTGCCTGCTGTCCGAAAAACAGCTTGTCCAGCTTGAGCGCCGCACGCACTGTACCTCCAACACCGCAAATCAGCTTATACTGGTTTTTGCCTGCAAATGCCTCAATTCCGTCCAGCTTATCCAAAAAATCCTTTTTGATGGCTTTGCGTTCATCTCTGGTAGGCAGGATTCCCTTGACATGCTTATTGTAGCTGTTCAAAGAGCCCTTCGCTATGCTGACGGCACTGAGCATCCTGCCGTCCTTATAGGCAACCAGCTCCGTACTGCCGCCGCCAATATCCATCAGCAGGCCTTTTTTGATCCGACTTTCCAGCGCAGCACCCAAAAAATCCAGCTCCGCCTCTTCCTGTCCTGATAAAACCTGTACATTCACGCCTGTACGTCGGTAGATTTCATCGATTGCCTCCTGCGTATTGGACACATTGCGCAGTGAAGCCGTCGCAAACACATGCATTTCATGGATATTCAGATTGCGCAGGGTTTCCTTGAAGTCCTCCAGCACCTCAATCAGGCGGTCCACACCGGCAGCCGTCATATGCCTGCCCTTGACATAGGACGCCAGCCCAACTGTTGCCTTCTTGCTGAAAAGGATTTTCAGCTTGTTGTCCTTGACATCATAAACATTCATTCTCACCGTATTGGAACCGACATCCACAATAGTATGCATAAAAATTTCCTCCAAGCTAAATTTCATAAGCCGAAATAAATTACTCACAGAATATGTTACAGCTGCAATGTAAAATTTATTATTGAGCTTTTGTAAAATAAATGTAAAATAAAAAATCCCGACAAACTGCTGCTTTGTCAGGATTTTTCACGATTGGCTGCTATTCTATCAGTTCGATTTCACCGGTAACGGAAAAATTGACCCATCTTGCAATATTGACTGCGTGGTCACCGATACGCTCAAAATATTTATCAATCATCAGCATATCCAAAAAATATTCCGCATCATTATTGCCTTCTCTGAGCTTTTTAATCAGCTCCTCACGAATATCGCAGAACAGCTTGTCTACCACATCGTCATATTTAATGACCTTTTCTGCCAGCTGCATATCAGTATCCTCAAAGGCCTGCAGGCTCATACGCACCATCCTGCTGACCTCATCAGACAGCTCCTTGAAATCAACCTTGTCCACTGCCTTTTCGATGTTGCCGACAGAAATGATTTCTGCCATATCACAGGCCTGGATACCGATGCGCTCCATATCCGTGACCATTTTCAGGGCAGAAGATATCGTGCGCAGGTCTCTTGCTACCGGCTGCTGCTGCATCAGGAGCTTCAGGCAGATATTCTCAATGCTGCGCTCCTGCTGGCTAATCTGGCTCATCATATTATTGACGGTCCTGGCACGGCTGACATCTCCGTCAACGAGGGCCCCTGCAGTAATCTGAATCGCCTCGCCGCACAGGTCTCCCATATAGACCATTTCTTCCTTCAAAAGCTGAAGCTGCTGGTCAAATCGTGATCTCATCAGCCAAACCTCCCTGTAATGTAATCCTCTGTTTTTCTGTTCTGCGGCATGGAGAACATCCGCTCAGTCGTGCTGAATTCCACCAGATCTCCCAGCAGGAAGAAAGCGCAGTAATCAGAAATGCGCACCGCCTGCTGCATGTTATGCGTAACCATGACCACAGTATATTTCTTTTTCAATTCCACTGCCAAATCCTCGATCTTGCCTGTAGAAATCGGATCCAGCGCAGAGGTGGACTCATCCATCAGCAGGATATCAGGCTCCACTGCCAGTGCTCTGGCAATACAGAGACGCTGCTGCTGGCCGCCGGACATTCCGAGTGCAGAGGTATTCAGCCTGTCCTTGACCTCATCCCAGATAGCCGCATCCTTCAGGGATTTTTCCACGATGGTATCCAGCTTGACCTTTGAGGTAATGCCATGTGTCCGCGGACCATAGGCAATATTGTCATAGATGCTCATTGGAAAAGGA
Organism: Anaerovibrio sp.; assembly: GCA_028691285.1. Lineage (GTDB taxonomy): Bacteria > Bacillota > Negativicutes > Selenomonadales > Selenomonadaceae > Anaerovibrio. The sequence continues at coordinate 18,653 of JAQUZO010000008.1, forward strand.
TTCGGCTTCTGGAATACCATGCCTACACGCTTCCTCAGCCAGGTGACATCTACCTTAGGGGCGTAAATATTTTCATTGTTGTAAATGATATTGCCTGTGATTTTTATATTTTCCACCAGGTCGTTCATACGGTTCAGGGTCTTCAAAAAAGTAGATTTGCCGCAGCCGGAGGGACCTATCAGCGCCGTAATCTGATTTTTGGGAATATCCACACTGACATCATGCAGTGCATGGTGATCCCCATACCACAAATTCAAATCCTTTACTTCCATTATTGTATCCATAACTTCTCCAATCAATCTTTCAAGTCTTTAATTTCTTGGCGACCATATTTGCAGAGAAATTCAGCACCAGAGTGAGCACCATCAAAATCACTGCAATGGCAAAAGCTACATTGGTCTCTCCCCGCTCACTGGCATACACATACAATGCTACCGTCAGAGTCGCAGAGGAGGATTCCAGAGCGGTAAAGAAATCATTCAGCACCAGTCCGAAGCCTGCCGTGAACAGCAGAGCTGCTGATTCACCTACAATGCGTCCAATGGACAAAATACAGCCAGTGGCAATACCGTCAACAGCATTGGGCAGCACCACCGTGCGCACCATGTGCCATTTGCTGGCTCCCATTGCCAGGGAGCCTTCACGGTACGCATTGGGCACTGTCTTCAGGCTTTCCTGGGTTGTGCGGATAATCACCGGCAGAATCATCATTACCAAGGTAAGACCACCTGCCAGGATACCCTGCTTCAGACCAAACATCTCTGAAAACAGCACCATGCCTGCCAGACCGAAAATGATTGAAGGAATACCTGTCAAAGCCTCTGCCGCAAATTCAATGAGATTGACCAGCTTTCTGCTGCCGGCATACTCTGTCAGGTAAATGGCTGCGCCGGTACCTAAAGGCAATACCAAAGCCATGGCTACAATGATGATATACACCGTATTCAGCAGATTCGGCAGAATGCCTATCGTCTTTCTCACATAGCTGCTCTGAGTGGTCAAAAGCTCCAGAGATAAGTACGGCACACCTCTGTAAAAGATATAGCCGATCATAAAGGCAAGGAGCAGACAGGTCAAGATAGCACTGCTCCAGATCAGCAGCCTGGCTCCCTTATTCCACAGCAGACGCCTTGAGATGCCCGCAGGATGAACCACAGTATTTTCCTGGCTCAACACAGCATTTTCTGTCATTATGCTGCTCTCCTTCCCTTAACAAATACATTCAAGAATACATTGATCATCATGATGAAGAGGAACAGTACCAGGCCGATGGAAAACAGGGCCTGATGCTGCAGAGAGCCTGCGGCTGCATAGGACATTTCAGAGGCAATGGCTGTGGTCATGAAGCGCACAGATTCCAAAAGCCCCGGCATATTGGCAACATTGCCGGAAACCATGATGATGGCCATAGCCTCACCAATAGCTCGTCCTACACCCAGCACGACCGCTGCGGCAATGCCGCTTTTGGCTGCCGGTACGCTGACCCGGAAAAAAGTCTCCATCTCTGTAGCTCCCAAGGCCATGGAAGCCTCTTCGTACTCCTTGGGTACTGCCTTGAGTGCAGTTTCAGAGACGCTGATGATCGATGGTAAAATCATAATAGTCAGCACGATGATGGCTGCTAATAAAGTGGCACCAGAGGATAAGGAAAATATCCTCTGGATGCCTGGAACAAGTATAATCATGCCTACAAGGCCATATACTACAGAAGGAATGCCTGCCAAAAGCTCTACTGCGGTGTGAATCACCTTGGCGAATTTTGGCGGAGCTGCTTTGGCCAGAAAGATTGCCGTCAGCAGCCCTATTGGTACGCCGATGAGCACAGCCCCCGCCGTACCATAGATGCTGGTCATTATGAAAGGCAATATGCCGAAGGCCGGGTCTACCGTGGTAGCAGTTGGCTGCCAGGTAGTGCCCAGGATGAAATCCACAAGACCGATTTTCATGATTGCCGGCAGACCCGCGATGACCAGATGTGCCGTAATGCAGAGTACAAACCCCACTGCGACGATACCACAGAGCATGAATACTCCGTTGATACCCTTTTCTGTCATCTCCTGCCATTTAGTTCTATTTTTCATAATGGACTATGCCTCTTTTTTATTTAACTGTTGGTACTGCACCAGCCTGGGAAATCAGCTCTGCTGCAGCCTTGGAGGTCATGAAGTCAAAGAATGCCTGTGCGCTCTCGCTGAGCTTTACGCCTTCCTTGGTAATCAGGTTGAATGGACGCTGGATGACATATTTGCCGCTGGCGATGTTCTCCTCAGTGCATGCTACACCATTGATTTTCAGGACCTTGATGCCCTTCTGGTTCTCTACAGAAGCATAGGAAGCATAGCCGATAGCAGCTTCACTGTTCTTTACAGCCTCAATTACCGCACCGGTGGAGGTCAGCTCCTGGGCCAGCTTGCACTTGTCCTTGGTGTTGGTGATGCTCTCGAAGCCATCACGGGTACCGGAACCAGCCTCACGGCCAATAGCAGCTACCGGTACAGCCTTGCCGCCGAACTTGCTCCAGTCAGCAGCACCGCCGTTGAACAAAGCCGCTACATCCTCAGTCTTCAGATCCTCAACAGGACAGTTTTCATTGACGATGATTGCAATGCCGTCCAGGGCAAGTGTTGTCTCCTTCAGGCCCTTTGCCTTTTCTGCATCCTTCAATGCACGGGAGGACAGGCCGATGTCTGTAGAGCCCTTGCTTACAGCCTCGATACCGGTACCGGAACCGGAAGCATCATAGGTAATGGTAACGCCCTTGTTGTCCCCCATGAATTTCTCCGATAAAACGCCGATTACCTTCTCCATGGAAGTAGAACCGTTGGTGGAAACCGCACCGCTCAACCCGGTGCTGCTGCCCTTATCGCTGCCGCAGCCAACCAGGGTCAGGCCCATCATCATAATTGACATTACAACCAATAAAAACCTTTTCATTTACTTACACTCTCCTTAAAATAACACAGATAATAATAACTAACTTGTGATGTTGAGAATATATTAACCCCTGAATGTAAAATCCATTATGAGAGTTTTGTAAAATAAATGTAAAACCGCTTTTTCAGGCAGCAAAAAAGCCAGGCATCAGCCTGGCTTCAAAAGTCAATGGACGGGGGACATCGGACAAGGGAAGAAGCAGCCGTGCTACCGGCTCAGATTCTCCGCTCCGAAGCCGTAGGGCAGCAGCTCTCCCAGGGACAGTTCCCGTATTTTACCCCTGCCGTCCGTCAAAATAATCTTGAATTTCTCCGGGTCGCAGAATTCCTGCATAACCTGACGGCAGATGCCGCAGGGAGCACACAGAGCGTCAGCCTCTGTCCCCTCACGGCCGCCCACCACCGCAATTTTCCGGAAGCTGCGCTCCCCCTCGGAAACCGCCTTGAAAAAAGCCGTGCGCTCTGCGCAGTTGCTCGGCCCATAGGCAGCATTCTCGATATTGCAGCCGCAGTAGACCCTGCCTGTATCTGTCAGGAGTGCTGCCCCCACCTGAAAATGGGAATAGGGCGCATACGCCGTCTTTCTGGCCTCCCGGGCAGCCATAATCAGTTCTTCATTGTTCATGGCACACCTCTACACCAGCTCGCAGAGAATACTGCTGCCGATAGTGCCCTCCGGCATCGCCGCACCGAAATTATCAGCGATGGTTGCTCCCAGCACGGCAAAATTCTCCTTTTCCGTCAGCGCACCGCTGCCCTGCATGGAGGGAGAATATGCCAAAAAGGGCACCTTTTCACGGGTATGGTCCGTACCTGTATGGGTAGGATCATTGCCGTGGTCTGCCGTAATCACCAGCAAATCATCCTCACGGAGCACCTTCAGCAGTTCTCCCAGCTTCATATCAAATTTTTCCAGCTCCCCGGCATAGCCCGTCGGATTGCGGCGGTGTCCCCACAGAGCGTCAAAGTCCACCAGATTGACAAAGCAAAGGCCGCTGAAATCCCGCCCGGCAATTTCAACAGTCTGCTCCATGCCATGGACAGAGCTTTGGGATCTATGGCTTTCCGTAATTCCCTCACCGGCAAAAATATCCGCAATCTTGCCTACGGAAATCACCTGCCAGCCCCCCTCCTGCAAAGCATTCAGCACCGTTTTGCCAAAGGGCTTCAGGGCATAGTCATGGCGGTTGGCGGTGCGGCGGAAGCTGCCCCTCTGCCTTCCCAGATAAGGACGGGCAATGACACGGCCTACCCGCCATTCCTCCTTCATGGTAAGCTCTCTGGCAATCTCGCAGCAGCGGTACAGCTCCTGCAAATCAAAGGTTTCCTCATTGCCGCAGATCTGCAGCACCGAGTCCGCAGAGGTATAGACAATCATATTGCCGGTGGCGATTTCTTCTTCTGCCAGCTCATCCAGAATCGCCGTTCCGCTGGCGCTTTTATTGCCAATCACCTTATGGCCCGTGCGTTTTTCCAGCTCTGCTATCAGCTCCGGCGGAAAGCCGTGCTCCGTAAAGGTCTTGAAGGGTATTGTCGTTTTCAAGCCCATCATTTCCCAGTGCCCGGTCATGGTATCCTTGCCCCGGCTGGCCTCACGCAACTTCGTGTAGTAGCCCAGCGGCACAGCCGCAGGCGGCACCTGCGGCAGAGGATGGAGATTGGCCAGCCCCAGCCGCTGCAGATGCGGTATTTGCAGGCTCTGGACGCTGGCAGCGATATGCCCCAGCGTATCTGTACCGGCATCCCCGTACTCAGCCGCATCCGGCATTGCTCCTGCCCCCAGAGAATCAATCACAAGCACAAAAATCCGCTGATATTTTTTCCAGCTCATACAAACACCTCTCAGTCCTTCATCCTGTCCTCTTCAATGAGCCGCCGAACTGCCTCCACTGCTACCCTGACAGCGGCCTCCGTGTCATGGACAATGGGATTTTCCATCCCCAGAGCCTCCCGCTCCTGATTGCCTACCACCAAAAAATCTGCACCGCAGCGCACTCCCAAATAGCTGGCGGCAATCATCAGGGCCGCTCCTTCCATCTCCGACGCCTTGCAGCCAAGACGCTTCCAGGCCTCCCATTTGTTCAGCAGCTCGTAGCTGACCGGCATTTTTTCCGGCTCATGCTGTCCATAAAAAGCGTCCTTGCTCTGCACCACGCCTCTGTGACAGGGCAGGCCGAGGCTGCGGCAGGCGGCAATCATGGCATTGACGATATCCAGATCAGCAATGGCAGGAAATTCCAGCGGAGCATATTCCCTGCTGGTGCCCTCCATGCGGACAGCACCGGTAGCCACGACAATATCTCCCCCCCTGACCCTGACATCAATGCCGCCGCAGGTACCCACCCGCAGAAAGGTATCGCTCCCGCAGCGCACCAGTTCCTCCATAGCGATAGCTGCCGAAGGGCCTCCTATCCCTGTTGAGGTAACGCTGACCTTTTCCCCCGCCAGATAGCCTGTATAGGTAACAAATTCCCTGTTGTCCGCAATCAGTGCCGCCCGGTCAAAATGCGCCGCAATTTTAGCGCAGCGCTTGGGATCCCCCGGCAAAATAACATACCTGCCCACATCTCCCGGACGAATCTGCAAATGATACTGCAGCCCTGCCTCACCTGAATAATTCTGCATAATACTCCCTCCCTGCGCCATATCTGCCAACTATTTTTCTCCGCCCGGAGCCATCCGCTGCCAGGCCTTCCGTATATCCATTATAGCTCATTCAGCTGCTTTGCGCAGTACATATCAGGCCTGCCATTCAAATTACTGCCTCAGGCAGAGGGAATCCAGACCGGCAAAGGCAAACTCCTTCATCTGCCCCACGAACTCAGGCGTGATATACTGCTTCAGAGCATTTTGCGGTGTTCCGTCCACCATGTAGGTTCCCATATTCAAAAGCACAAAGGGAGCGACAAAGCTGAGCATACCACTGTACAAAAGCGGTTCATCGGGCTGCCGCCCGGTATAATCACCAAAAAGCTGCACCAGCCACGGAACCTTGACAGACGCAATGCGCTGCATGACCGGCAGCACCACCTGTGAATTGTTGAAGCACTCCCTCAGCCACACCTGAAGTGCCAGATGATAATGGTCTGAACCCTCCTCCTGGCTGAACCTGAGGATGTTATCCAGGAATCGCTCCAGCTTTTCTCTCGGGGACAGCTCTGCCCTGACCAGCTCCTTCAGCATATTTTCACTGACCATCTGATTGTGGGCATAGGCAATCAGGGCTTCATAAAGCCCTTCCCGGCTGCCGAAATGATAGTTTACCGCCGCCAGGTTCGTACCTGCCATTCTGCATATCTCCTTGCTGGTCACTGCCGCAAATCCCTTGCGGGCCGTCAGCCTGGCGGCACAGAGCAGCAGGCTTTCATTGGTCAGCTTCCCGTCCCGCCGCTTTTTTTTGCCTCTGCTCTCAGCCTGTACAAAATCCCCCATAATGCTGTCCCTCCTTATGCTCTATATTCAAATGCCCTCAAAGCACCTTGTGCCTGAACAGCCAGCCCGCCACCGGCAGCGTCACTGCCGCCACAGCCAGCATCGGCACAAAATCCCAGGCAACCTCTCCCAGCCCTGCTCCCTCCGTATAAATCCGCCGCACTGCATCTGCCGCAAAGCGCATAGGGTCCATATAGGTCAGGAGCTGCAGGAACTCAGGCATATTGTCTACCGGCGTCGCAATGCCGGACAGGAGAATCATCGGCATCAGAAATACCAGCACATAGACCAGCACCTGCTGCATATTCTGCGAAATGGACGAAATAATCAGCCCGATGCCCGTAGCACTCAGGACAAAAATCAGCAGTGTCAGATACAGGGCTGCTAGTGAGCCGTTAAAAGGAATCTGAAACCAGAGAAGCGAAATCAGAAAAAGCGCCGTGCTCTGGAACAACCCCACCAGCATGGGAGGCAGCGCCTTGCCGATCAGGATTTCCGGCGGCGAAAGAGGTGTCACCAGAAGCTGGTCAAAGGTTCCCTGCTCCCTTTCCTTGGCTATGGACATCCCGCTGAGCAGGATGACCTGCACAAAGGAAATCATGGCTATCAGTCCCGGCAGGAAATTCCATTTGGTCAGCTGGTTGGGATTGTACCAGGTACGGGACACCACTGAGATGCCGCTTCTGCCGCCGCTGCGCTCCTGATTCCAGGCAGCAATGACCCGGCCTGCATAGCCGGAGGCAATTCCTGCAATCGAGCTGTTTTTGCCGTCTGTAATAATCTGGACTGGTGCCTGACCTCCCCTGGATAAAACAGCGGCAAAATCCCGGGGAATGACAATTCCCATGATAATATCGCCGGAATCAACATACTGTGCAAGCTGCGAGGGACTATCCAGCGTGACCACACGCTGAAAGCTGTCCGAGCCGTCAAGATGGGCAGCAAATTCCCTGGAAGCGCTGCTGTGTGATTCATCCACCAGGGCGTAGGGCACCTTGTCCAGATTGTAGTTCGCTGCATACCCAAAAATCAGGCCCTGAATGATCGGAGGTGCTATCAGCATAAACCTCATGCGGGGATCCTTGATGAGGGCCAGCATTTCCTTTTGGCAGAGAAACAGCAAATGCTGCCAAAAAAGCCTCAGGCCTGCTGTAAGCTGCATCATTCCACCTTCTTTCTGGTCAGATAAAAGGCCAGCCCGATGAAAAGCAGGGCGTAGCCCAGTAAAATAAGCGTATTTTTCACAATCAGCGGCCAATAGTTGCCGGAGAGGAACAGGGATTTCATCAGCGCCAGATAATAGGTCATAGGCAGCAGCCGGCTGACCAGCTGAACTCCCCAGGGCTGGGAATGGAGATCAAACAGAAACCCCGAGAGCATGACCGTAGGCAAAAAGCTCACCAGGAGAGCCACCTGGCATGCCAGATACTGATTCTTCGTCAGTGCAGATATCACCAAGCCTATGCCCAGAGCAATGACCAAAAACAGCATGGATTCTCCAATAATCAGGACCATCGAGCCGCGCATGGGCAAATCGTAGAGCAGCCTGCCCGCCGTGAGGCACAGCAGCATCCCCACCATGGCTACCGTAAAATACGGAATGACCTTTGCCAAAATAATCTCCATGATGCGCACGGGAGATACGAAAAGAGCTTCAAAGGTTCCCCTTTCCCATTCCCTTGCCATGACCATCGCCGTGAGAAAAACACTGCTGATAGTCAGGACCAGCATCAGGATTCCCGGAACAAAAAACCAGGTACTGGTATTCGTATCATTGAACCAGACCCGCGGCACCGCTGTGACCTGGCCTCTGCCTGATGCAGCGGCCTCACGGCTGGCCGCCCAGGACATGACCGCCGCTTCCACATAGGCCTGGCCTGACATGGCGGTTGTGGCTTCCTCGCCGTTCAGCAGCAGCTGGATCTGCCCATTCCCCCGATAGAGCTGCTCCGTAAAATCAGCAGGAAAGCGCACTATCATTTTGACCTTGTGCGTGCGCATAAGCTGCTCCGCCTCCGGCAGGGAATGCACATACACCGGAGAAAAGTACCTCGAGCCTGCAGCAAAGCCGGCTGCACTGCGCGCCGTCGGTGAGGTATCCTCCAGGACTACCGCAGTCGGAACATGCTCCACATCCAGCGACATGCCGTAGCCGATAATAAAAATCAGCACCAGCGGCAGCACAACCCCCATCAGAAAGCTGCTTTTTTCCCGCAGCATCTGACAAAATTCCTTGCGGGTCAGAGCCGCCAGCCTGCGAAAGAAAACCTGCATCCTTTTCATGTGCCGCTCTCCTCCTTTGCCTGCTGCCTGGCTTTTTCCACAATCGCAATGAATATCTCGTTCATATCGGCTTCCGGCATCTGCAGCCTGCGCCGGATGTCACCCGGCTGGCCCAAAATCAGCAGCTCACCATGATCCTGTATCATCATGCGGTCACAGTATTCCGCCTCGTCCATGAAATGCGTCGTAATGATAATCGTCGTACCTCCTGCCGCCAGCCTGGTAATCTGCTGCCAGAAGGTACGCCGTGCCAGAGGGTCAATGCCGCTGGTCGGCTCATCCAGAAACAGGATTTTAGGCTTGTGGATAAGAGCTGCCGCCATGGACAGACGCTGCTTATAGCCGCCCGGCAGGCTTTCCGCCGCCTGCGCCTGCCTCTCCGTCAAATGGAACTCTCTCATGATTTCCTGAATGCGGTTTTCCAGCTCTCCCACCGGTATGCCATAGGCTCCGCCAAAGAAGCGCAGGTTCTCATAAACGGTCAATTTCTCATAGAGCGAAAATTTCTGTGCCACATAGCCGATATTGGCCCTCGCCTTTGTAACTGCCCGCCTGAGATTTACTCCGGCAACCCGCAGCTCACCTGAAGTGGCAGGCAGCAGGCCGCACAGCATGCGGAAGGTCGTCGTCTTGCCTGCACCGTTTGGTCCAAGCAGTCCAAAGACCTCTCCCTGCCGCACCTGGAAGGAGGTATGGGAAACTGCCGTAAAATCCCCGAATTTCCTGACCAGATCCCTGACCTCGATGTCCACAGGCACCGCTTTTTTTTCTGCAGCAAAAGCTGAAATTAAATCCTGCTCCCTGGCATCCAGCCCGGGCTGCTGCCTTTTCTTCCGGCTGTCCCTTTCCAGCAGAATCATAAAAGCATCCTCCAGCCGCTCCGGTGCAGGCTCTGCCGTCAGCCTGTGCCTTTCCAGCAGCCCGGCTTTCCCCTGAGTCTCCCGCAGGATAAAATGCACCTTCCCTCCCACCGGCACAGCATCTGTCACCCCTGCATCCTCCAACAGCTCACACTGCAGGATGCGTGTAGGTATGCCCTCCGGCGGAGCCACCCGGTAACAGCGCCCCCTGGCTATATCCTGCAGCTCCCCGGGTGTCCCTCCCGCCAGAATACGCCCCTGATTCAATACATAGACCAGACTGCACAGAGCGGCCTCATCCATATAGGCGGTGCTGACAAAAACGGAAAGCTGCTCCCTGGCGACCAGCTGCCGCAAAATACTCCAGAGCTCGCGGCGGGAAAGCGGGTCAACGCCTGCAGTCGGCTCATCCAAAAGCAGCAGCTTCGGTGCGGAAACCAGCGTACATGCCAGCCCCAGCTTCTGCTTCATGCCCCCGGACAGCTTGCCGGCAATCCGTCCCCGGAAGGCGGACAGCCCCATCAAATCCAGCAGATAAGCAAACCGCACCTGGCGCGCCTCCTCTGACATGCCGTGCAGGTCTGCATAAAGGTTCAGGTTCTCCTGAATGGAAAGGTCCTCATAAAGTCCGAATTTCTGCGGCATATAGCTCAGCACATCCTGTACCGCCTGAGTGTGCTCCTCCACATCCAGCCCCACTACCCGCAGAGAGCCTGCATCCCTGTCCATCAGTCCGGTAATCAGACGCATCAGCGTGGTTTTTCCCGCACCATCCGGACCCACCAACGCGGTGAGTCTGCCTGCCGGCACCTGCAGGCTGATGCTGTCCAAAGCCGTCACCTGCGGCAGCTTCTTCGGCGTAAAAATTTTCGTCAGCCCTTGGGCTTCAATGACCAGCTCTGTTTTTGCCTCCGGCATACCTTTCACCTCGAACCCTTAAATATTGATTTTTACTGTAGCCGGCATGCCCAGACGCAGGACATTGTCCGCATCATCCACATAAATGCGCACCTCATAGACCAGTGCAGTACGCAGCTCCTCCGTCTGCACATTCTTGGGCGTAAATTCTGCCGTAGCTGAAATATACCCAATCTGCCCGCTGAGCATTTTCTCCTGGCTGTCAATCTTGATATACGCAGCCTGTCCCTCGTAGAGCTTGCCCAAATCCGTTTCAGGCACATAAGCCCGCACCCATTTCCGGTTCAGCAGAGACAGCTTGAACACAGGAGCAGACGGTGCGGCCATATCTCCCGGCTGCAGCAGTCTGGAACGGATAACGCCATCGGCAGGAGCCCTCAGCTCATACTGGGAAAGCACATACTCCTGCCGGGACAGCTCCTCCTGAGCAGCCTGCAGCTCTGCTTCCCCGGCGGCAATATCCTCGGGGCGGGAACCGTTCACCGCCTTGTCCAAAGCATGCTCCGCTGCCTCTGCTGCCGCTGCCTTTGCCTGCATATCATGCAGGGCATTGTCCAGCTGCTGGGCACTGATACCTTCAATATTATCGTAGAGGTTCCTGTAACGGGCATAGATACCGGAGGCATTTCTGGCCGCAGCCTGTGCCGCCTGATAATTCGCCTGTGCCTGCTGTATTTCCTCGCTGCGGGTGCCGTTATGGAGCTTGTCCACATAGCTTTGCTGGGCTTTGGCCTGAGCCCTGGCCTTGTTCAGAGAAAGCTGCAGCTCTCTGTCATCCAGACGGGCCAAAACCTGCCCTTCTCTGACACTGTCTCCCTCATCCACTAAAATTTCGGCAATGCGGTCACTGGCGCGAAAGGCCACTGCCACCTCCCGTACATCCACATTGCCTGACAGCGTCAGGGTACTGCTCTTTTCTGCTTCCACTGCCAGCTCATGCTGATACCAGGCAAAACAGCCTGCCGCCAGCAAAATACATATAACTGCGGCAAGTATGCCCTTTTTCTGTTTTCCCACCATGACTCCCCTCCTGCTTTGCTTGCGATAATAATTCAAATTCAAATTTGAATTTCTTTTATGTTTATCATAGCAAATTTAACTGGAAATTTCAAATTTAAAAATTTTTCTTCCTTCAGGCTTTCAGTAAGAAAATTGTAATTCAGCGTAATAACCGGCAGTTGGGACACAAAAAAGGTCAGATGAAAATTTCATCTGACCTAATACATAACACTAAAAAAGTATACTCTGCTGGTTAAGCAATATCACTTATGCGGAACAGTCTTTATAAATTCTGCAAAAGCATCCTTCCACCATTTTGCGTTGGCAGTAGTTGCATGGCCGCTGGTCTCTGCACTTCCAGGAATAAGAAATTCCTGACAATGGGCAATGCGTTTACCAGCCTTTTCCATAACCTTCAATTCTACCGGATTGCGCTCATCGTCAGCTGCATTGATGCACAGCACATACGCCTCGATAGCTTCTAAATCAACAGGATTATAATCTGCTGACGACTCCCATTGGTACAGCATATCATTAGCATCCAGGGCAAAAGGGGCTGCAAATGCTTTTTCAATCATTGCATTGCCGGCTTCACTGGTCGGTGCTTTGGCAGCCAATGCCTGAGTACCAAGATTGGTAGCAAAATTATAATAGATAGAGGCAAATTGAGCGCTTTTTGGCTGCTCGGCATAATTGCCGTCCTTCCAGGCCGGATCAAGGCGAATAGAATCGCTGATGAATTTACGGGTTATCCAGTTGCG
>JAQUZO010000100.1 GCA_028691285.1 Anaerovibrio sp.
ACCGCAGGAAAGAAATATCTTCAAATCATCCTGGCGTGTTAAACGGCGTCCGTTGATAATTTCTTCGGCTAATTTCAGCATATCCATCATTGAATCTCCTTGTAAACATAAATACATATTCTAGTTTACATTCTAATGGGATGTATATTTATTGTCAACCTGTTTAAAAATATGAATTGACGCAAGCCTTAAAGATTGTGATTTTGTTGCAAAAGTGATATAATTATTTATTAATTTAATGTAGGAGAGTGATGGCATGTTGAATTGCGGAACCAAGACAGGTATTTTTTGTTTGAGTATGGGGCACTTTGTAGCGGATTATTACAATACCTTTTTACCGGTACTGCTGCCGTTTATCATGGTCAAATTGGATATGTCGCTGACCATGTGCGGCGTTCTGGTAATGGTTCTGGCATTCATGGCAAGCACTATTCAGCCGTTTATCGGTTATCTGACAGACCGTCACAACAGCAGCCACCTGCTGCTGGCAGTTATCCCCCTGTGCGGCCTGCTCATCTGTATGGCAGGCTATGCACCCAACAAAATGGTGCTGTTCCTGCTGTGTGCACTGCTGGGGCTGACGATTGCCTTTATTCACCCTGTAGGCTCAGCGCTGCTGAGCAAGGTAGGAGATATAAAAAACATGGGACGCTATATGTCCTTTTATATTGTAGGAGGAAATTTCGGCTGCGCTGTAGCGCCTATCGTGGTGATGTATTTTCTGGATTATTTCGATATCCAGGCACTGCCGCTGCTGGCAATTCCTGCGGTGCTTCTGGGAGGTGTGTTCTATGTGACCGGGCTGTACAAGCTGCCCTCTGCCAGTGCCAAAAAATCGGATGATATTGAGGATGTCAGCTTTCTGAAGATATTCAGGAACAGGTCTGTGGTAATGCTGAATGCGGCGATGGGCCTGAGGTGCTGTACCCATGTTTCTGTTTCTACCTTTTTGCCGATGATTATGCTGAATCACGGCTATTCCAACATGATGTCCGGCACTATGCTGTCGGTATTTCTTTTGGGTTCGGCGATGGGAGGCTTTGCCGGCGGCGAGCTGGGAGACAGATTCGGGCATAAAAAGGTCATGATTGCAACCCTGAGCCTTACTATTCTGCCGCTGGTTTTCTTCTTTATGAATCCGGCAGCAGGTTTGGGCAGTATACTGGCGTTGTTTTTGGGGGGATTCTTCCTTCAGGCGCCTCAACCGAGCTCTATTGTATGGACAGGCAGACTGATGCCAAAGTATATTGGTGTGGCTTCCGGGATGATGATGGGGCTTTGCTTTGGGTTGGGCAGTATGGGGGCTGCTTTGACGGCTTTGCTGGGAGATTATATCGGGCTGGAGCATGCCCTGCTGCTTAGCATCCTGCCGGTGGCGGTTTCGGTGCTGCTGACGATGCAGACACCGTATACCAGGGCGCCGCAGCTTTCACGGGCAGGTGCCTGACGGGCGGAGACGCATTTTACAGCTTTATGGAATTATATTATTCGATTAAGGGCGGGGGACTGAATTGTGGTTATCATAGAAAAAGCGATTCTGCATATATTGGATTTTTCCGGCGGTGAAGCAGTGCTGTCAGGCAAGGAGCTTGCATTGGAAGCGAATGCCAGGGAGTTTCTGGTTCGCCATGTAGAAAAAACGGCAGGCAGCCAGGATGCCAAGACGGGCAAATTTTACGAAAACAGCGAATTCAGCAGCCTTTTGGAGGCTTACTTGAATGAAGAAGCGAGCTTTGTAGATTTTTCCCAGGCGGCTGCCAGGATGATGTTTCAGCTGCTGAGCCATTGTGAAAATCTTGAGTGTGCGGATCTGTTTATCTGTCAGCTGCGGGTGGATGATGCTCCCGAGCTGGCAATACTGAAATGCACCAGCAATCAAGGCTACATACATCAGGTGAATGTAGCTGAGGACGGTGCTGTTGAGATTGAGGTAATGAACAGCTATGGTCTCTTGCCGGGGCTGAATCAGCGGATAGAGGAATTTGCCTATATAAATCTCGTTTCAAAGGAGGTTTCGCTCAAGGCAAAAAAATACATGATGGATGGCAGCAGCGTTTTTGTGCTGCCGGAGCTGCTGCTGGAATGTGCTCAGGCACCTTCACCGAAGGAAACCATCAGGGAAATCAACAAGGTGGTCCAGAAAGTGACGGAAGCCTACTGCCAGGATCAGGTAGAGGCCGCCGCCGCGGTGAAAAGCTATCTCACGGAAAAGCTGCCTCCAGATGGAGAGCTGGACCCTCAGAAGGTGGGGGAGGCAGTATTCAGTGACAATCCTTCCATGCAGGCAGACTATAAACAGGAGCTGGAAAATGCCGGCTTCCACGAGCCTGTCAGGGTGGATAAGGAAGCGGTGCTGAAAAAAATGCGCAGGCATAAGCTGAGCACGGATACCGGCATTGAATTGACGATTCCCACGGAATTTTTTGAAAATACAGAATTTGTGGAGTTTTATCGGGATGAGGACGGATTTATGTCCATTACCCTGAAGAATATTCAGAATATCATAAATAAATAGATTTATTTTTTGAGTGGCAGGCGGTGGTACGGCAGGGCTGGATTTTGCGAGTCTGGTGCCGTGCTGTAAAGCGGGTACTTTTACAGCCTGCAGTGTGACTAGCGTTGAGATGGAGACTTTTTATGAGTATAGACGAATTGGAAGAAAAAAATGCCGACTCCCGTATGAAGCTGACGGAGGCACCGCCGGAGAAAGCGATTCTGGCAGGAGTAGATATGCAAGGTCCCGGGAGCTGGAGCATAGAGGATTCCCTGGAAGAGCTGGCAGGGCTTGCCAAGACTGCCGGAGCCTCGGTTGCCGGGCAGGTCATCCAGCGGAGAGATAAGCCGGATAATGCCCTCTTTTTAGGCAAAGGAAAAGTTGCAGAGCTTACCATGATGGCTGAGGAGCTGGAAGCTGACCTGTTGATTCTGGATGATGAAATCAGTCCTTCCCAGCAGCGCAATCTGGAAGCGGCGACAGGACTTAGAGTGGTTGACCGCACAGCTCTGATTCTGGATATTTTTGCCCAGCGGGCGCGTTCTAGTGCAGGCAAGCTGCAGGTGGAGCTTGCACAGCTGAAATATAACCTGCCGCGGCTGGGCGGTCAGGGACTTGCCATGTCAAGGCTGGGAGGCGGCATCGGTACCAGAGGACCTGGTGAGACAAAGCTGGAGATGGACAGGCGAAGAATCCATGAACGCATCCACGATTTGGAGAGCAGGCTGCAAAAACTGAAAGCTCAGCGGCAGCTGCATCGCCTGCAGCGTCAAAGTGCCAGGATTCCCGTAGCAGCCCTGGTTGGCTATACCAATGCCGGCAAATCGACTATCCTGAATGCAATGGCAGAATCCGAGGAGGTACTTGCTGAGGACAAGCTGTTTGCTACCCTTGACCCCACTACTCGTCTGGTACAGCTGGACGACAGACAGGAGCTGCTGCTGACGGATACGGTAGGCTTTATTCAAAAGCTGCCGCATACTTTGGTCAAAGCATTTCAGGCGACTTTGGAGGAAACTGCAGGAGCAGATCTGCTTATCCATGTGGTGGATGCAGGTGATCCAAATTATGAGCTGCAGATACAGGCGGTGGTAGAGGTGCTGAAGGAAATCGGTGCAGAGGACAAGCCTGCTGTTTTTGTCTTTAACAAGGCAGATAAGCTGCCGATACTGCAGTTTCCGGGCAATCAGGCAGCCGCCCGTATGCTGCAGGGACGCGATGGCGTGGTTATTTCTGCCAAAGATCAGGCAGGCATCCAGGTACTGAAGGAGAAAATCAAGGCTTTTTTTGCCCAGGGCAAACTGGAGCTGACGCTGTGCATCCCTTACCATGAAGGCAATGTAGTTACGAGTATCCACAATGTCGCGCAGGTAAAAAGCATAGACTATAATGAGACAGGCACAGTCCTGCAGGTTGTCATGCCGGCTATGGAGGCGGAAAAGTATTTACGCTATGAGCTGAAATAAAAAATTGATACGAGGAGCAAATTTACTGATGTCATTTTCTGAGAATCTACTGAAATTGAAAAAAGAGGCTATGCAGGCGGCAGCCCCGATGTTTGAGCATATTGATGCCGTTGCAGAGGAAAATACCCTGAAGGTACTGGATGCCATGCGTGCCTGTCAGGTATCTGAGGCACATTTCAATACGAGTGCGGGATATGCCTATGATGATATTGGCCGCAGCAAAATTGAGGAGCTGTATGCCAAAGTTTTTGGCGCGGAGCGCGCTTTGGTGAGAACAAATTTTGTTTCCGGCACCCATGCTCTGGCTACGGTACTTTTTGGGATACTCCGTCCTGGAGACAGGCTGGTTTCTCTTACCGGTGCACCATATGATACTATGCAGACGGTTATTGGCTACGCGAATTCCAGCAAGGGATCACTGAAGGATTTTGGCATTTTGTATGATGAGCTGCCGATGGCTGAAGGCAGGGTAGACATGGCTGGCATTGCCGGCGTATTGGCACCGGACACCAAGATGGTGCTGATTCAGCGGTCCCGCGGTTATTCCATGCGCAATCCGCTTACCCTGGAGGAGATTCGGGAGATCTGTGCCGAGGTGAAAAGGGTATTGCCGGAATGCATATGCTTCGTGGATAACTGCTATGGTGAGTTTGTTGATACTAGGGAGCCTGTGCAGGCAGGGGCAGACATCATGGCAGGTTCTCTGATAAAAAATCCCGGCGGCGGCATTGCTTTGACCGGAGGTTATATCGCAGGCAGGTCTGATTTGGTGGAACTTGCCTCCTACAGACTGACAGCACCGGGCATGGGCGATGAACTGGGAGCTTCTCTGGCGAATAACCGCATGATTTTCCAGGGTCTTTTCCTGGCTCCTCATGTTGTTGCCCAGGCTATTAAGGGAGCGGTATTTGCAGCAGCGCTGTTTTCTCAAATTGGCTGCAAGACCCTGCCGCTGCCAACAGATATGCGTGGGGATATTATCCAGGCAATTCAGCTGGATACGCCCGAACGGCTGATTGCTTTCTGCGGCGGCATCCAGAAGTATTCTCCGGTGGATTCCTTTGCTGTGCCTGAGCCTTGGGATATGCCAGGCTATGCGGATAAGATTATCATGGCGGCTGGTACCTTTGTGCAGGGAGCTTCTATTGAGCTGAGTGCTGATGGGCCGCTTCGTGCACCATACAATGTCTATCTGCAGGGTGGACTGACCTTTGAACATGCTGTAATCGGCATCATGGGAGCCGCTCAGGCGATAGAGGATTTGGGAAAATAGTTTTTCAGCGAGGCAGCTCAGGCAGTCTCGCTGTTTTTATGAGCGGATATGTATTTTTTGAATTATTTTATTGCTGGAGAGGGATTTTTGCAGGAAACAGCGAACTAAACAAAAAGAACAAATATAGAAAGGGGCTGTGCTGAATGGATGAGAACGAGGAATATATGTGTACCTACTGGGAGATTGGCTGCGATAACTGTCCTATTTACATGGGCTGTATTTTCAAAAAAGAAAAAACAGGGGAGGATGATGCTTCTGAGGATGATGAGCCAATTTAGCAGTCATTGGCCGTCAAAGCCACTTTATTGAAGGGGGGAGTTTATGTCTAGGGAAAATAGGTATTGGAGCCTGATTTGTGGGCGCATTGCGGGAATGCTGCTGCTGGTGGTATTTATGGCAGGGAATGTCTGCCATGCAGAAGTGCTTTTGCAGGCGGTCCATCCCGCAGCGGTTTTTGAGCAGGGGGCAAAATATGTAAGCGGCAGCAGCCGGGTGGTCGATTTGCAGGGGACATGGCATGAAATGGGCCGTCAGTATGGGAAATTGCTGCACAAGGAGCTTGGGGATGTGTACTTTGGCAAGCTGCAGCCTTTTATGGCAGCACATCCTGACAAGCTGCCGCTTTTGCGCAGCATTGCGGAGGACCGCTATCAGGCGAATCCCTATAAATACAGAGAAGTGCTGCGCGGTATGACAGAAACTTCCGGCCTGAGCCTGGAACAGCTGAAAATGGTGAATGCTGTTGAATATGTGGCTGGGATTACTCAGTGCAGCGGTCTGGCGGTTTGGGATGAATATGCCGGAGGGAAGCTTGTTTATGGGCGCAATTATGATTATGCACCATCCTTTAAAAGACTGGATTGTGATATAGTTGTAGTTGTTTACCATCCTGCCGATGGCAGTCTGGCTGCGGCCACTATTGGTTATGCAGGCGAAATCTATGCAGTTAATGGCATGAATGAAAAGGGCATCTTCATGGAGCTGAACAATGGCGGCCCTTCCTCC
>JAQUZO010000101.1 GCA_028691285.1 Anaerovibrio sp.
CTGCTGATTTTACGGTATTTGACGAAGCTGATTGTCTGGAGCTTGTCCGCAGTTTGGCCCGCTGCCAGGCCTATCAGGAAAATGCCATGCAGGCATTGATCAATCTGATTAAGGAGTATCGGGGCGAGTACAATATCTTTACGGCGAACAGCCGGGAGGATTATGAAAAGGTTCTTTGGCGGCTGAAGAATGAAAAACAGCAGCGCATCAATGATGCAGCACGGCAGCGTGGCAAGAGCAACCAGGAGCTGGTCATGACCCTTGAGGCACATTGCGGCGAAATCGTCAGTGAATATGACGGTATCCTGCGAGAAAATCATGCCGTGGATTTCACGGATTTGCTGAATGGTGCCTATCAGCTGCTGCAGGATGCCTCGATTGCCAGTCTGTGGCAGCGGCGCTTCAAATTTTGGAGTGTCGATGAGGTCCAGGATACCAGCCGGCTGGAATATACCATTCTGACCATGATGTTCGGAGAAAATAATCTTCTGCTGTGCGGGGACTTTTTCCAGACGATTTATGAGTGGCGCGGGTCAGAGCCGCAGCTTTTATATAACAGGTTTGCTAGGGAGTATCATCCTGTACTGATGGTATTCCACGAAAATTACCGTTCTACGCAGAAGCTGCTGAAGGCTGGGTATGGTTTTCTGAAAAAGCGCTTTCCGGAGCAGGCAGCCGGTCTGTTCAAGGAGGATGCCCTGGCTAAAAGCCCCGAGGAAGGGGAACCGATTGTCCATAAGACATTGGGCAATACCTACATAGAGGCAAATTGGATTTACAACCGGCTTCAGCTGCTGCAGCCTGAGGATTTGTCCCAGGTGTGTATTTTGACCAGATCCAATTATTACAATCAGAAGCTTTCCAATGCTCTTGCGCGTATTCAGCAGCACAGGCAGGAGCAGTGGTCTATGGGACAGCGCCAGCAGCCTGATTTTCCACTGGATTTTATGCTGGTGGACGAGTTCAAGTTCTTTCGCCGCCAGGAAATCAAGGATGTCATGGCAGCCCTGCGGCTGCTTCTGAATCCGCAGGACAGTACAAGCCTGCTTCGGCTTCTCAAGAGGTTCGGCAGGCGGATTGGCCCGGCTGCGCTGGCAAAGCTGCAGTCGCCTGAATATAAGGAAGCCGGCATCCGGCTGACAGATTTTCTGCACAGCTCTGCACAGAAATATGCAGAGCCTTTTGAGATGCTTTTGCGGGCTCTGGAGCAGGGGCAGGCGGTGGTTTTTGATGTGGAAGCTACCGGTCTGGATACTGCCAGGGATGAAATCATTCAGCTGGCAGCTGTCAAACTGGATATCCACGGCCATGAGCAGGCCCGGCTGATGCGTTACTTAAAAGCAGCCAAACCTGTCGGCAGTTCGGAGGAGATACATCATATCTCTGATGCGAAGCTGGCAGAGGAGGGAATCGAACCGACGGCAGCTCTGCAGGAATTTTTGGATTTTGCCAGAGGCTGCGTTATCGTAGGTCACAATGTGGTGTTTGATTTGACGATTCTCGCCAGTCAGCTGGTGAGATGCGGTCTGCCGCCGCTGGAAACGGCAGCCTTTTATGACACACTGGATATTTTTCGCCGCTTCTATCCAGCTTTGCCGAATCACAGGTTGGAATTTTTGGGGGAGTATTGTCAGGTTGAGCACAAATCCAGTCATGATGCTTTTGATGATATTTGCGCTACCGGGGAAATCCTTTTGTATGCAGTCAGGCAGAATATTGTTCCTTCGAGAGATATACGGAGGACCTATATCAGCAGCTATGTAAAAAAATTTGCTCCCCTGGCGGAAGCTGTTGCCGAGCTGCGTGAGCAGGCAAAGGAGCTTTCACTGGGGGAGTTGGCTGCGAGGGTGATTGTCAGGCTGGGGATGAACAGATATTATGCCAGGGATGCTGCCCGCCTGGAAAATCTTCGGAGCCTGGTGCGGCAGGCCAGAACATTGGATGCGCAAAAACTTTCTCATTATGATGCGCTGCAGGGCTTTCTGCGCCTGGCAGCCCTGTCCAATACTGAGCTTGATTTAATGCTGACAGAGCATCCCAGGATTCCTATTATTACAGTGCACCAGGCTAAAGGCTCGGAATTTGAGACCGTATTCATGGCAGGATTGCAGGAGGGGGTATTTCCCAGCAGAATATCAGTCCTGCAGGATAATATGGAGGAGGAAGCCCGGCTTTTTTATGTGGGGATTACCCGGGCGAGAAAGAGACTGTATCTGAGCACAGTGGCGGAAAAGGACGCTGTGCCCTGCAGGTTTATAAATTCTATCCCAAAAGAGTATGTACAGGAGGATGTCAAATAGGCTGTGCCATCAGCGGTAAAAGGCACGGACAATATCCTGCGGCAGAACGGAATAAATGGAAATGTGCTCACCGTTCAGGGGATTGTCTGCTTCCAGATGGAAGGCATGGAGAGCCTGTCTGGAAATGAGTGCCGTATCACCACCGTAAAGGTCATCCCCCAGGATGGGGTGTCCCAGAGAGGACAGATGCACGCGGATTTGATGGGTGCGTCCTGTTGCCAGCTGGAGGCAGAGCAGGGATTTGCCGTTATTCCTGCTCAGAGTGCGGTAATGAGTGATGGCAGGTTGGCCGTCATCGGCACAGATGCGCTGGATGATGCTGTCAGGATGCCTGGCGATAGGCAGCTTTATGGTGCCGGAGGACTCCTGCAGTTCGCCCGGTATTACTGCAAGATAGCTGCGATGGAAAAATTTACCCTTGCTTTGCTGGGTGAGGACATTCTGCAGCTGGGGCAGCTTGGCAATCAGCACCAGACCGGTTGTATTGCGGTCCAGCCTGTGCACAGGATGAAAATCCAGATTTTGTCCGGTTATTTTGTAATAATGCAGGATGCCGTTGCCCAGCGTGTTGGTATGGTCGCCTCCTGTAGGATGCACCAGGATACCTGGCGGCTTGTTGACAACCAGCATGTATTCATCCTCATAGCGGATGTCCAGCTTCATAGGGGTTGCTGCAAGGGAGGATTGCTCCGGAATCTGGCAGGTAATAGTGTCGCCGGGGCTGGCAATGGCAATGGTGGCCTTGACTGGTACATCGTTGACCAGCAGGGTGCCGTTCCATTTCAGCCTCCGCCACAGACCTTGGGAAAAACCGCAGTTTTGTCTAAGAAAAGCTCTGACCGAGATATCGGCCAGAGCTTCTTTATTGGGAACCGTATAGGTGACAATCATGGATTATTCCTCGCTGCGCAGCTTTTTGATTACATTGAAGCAGATGCTTAATATAATGGCTACGACCGTGGCAAGGGACATGCCGCTGAGTGTGACAGTACCAAGGGTGATGCTGGCAGTGCTGACGCCGATGCCCATGACAACAGCAGTCAGCATGAGGTTGATAGGCTTGTTGTAGTCTATTTTGCTTTCAACCAGCACGCGGATACCGGAGGCGGCAATCACACCGAAGAGCAGCATGGATACACCGCCCATGACCGGCGCCGGAATGCTCTGGATAGCAGCCGCCAGCTTGCCGAAGCAGGACAGCAGGATGGCAAACACAGCTGCACCGCCAATGACCCAGGTACTGAAAACCTTGGTCATGGCAAGGACGCCGATATTTTCGCCGTAAGTGGTATTTGGCGTAGAACCGAAGAAGCCGGAAATAATCGTGGATATGCCGTTGCCGATGATGGAACGGTCCAGGCCAGGGTCTTTGGTTAAATCAGCTCCGACGATATTGCCGGTAACAATCAGATGCCCGACATGCTCCGCAATGACTACCAGGGCAGCCGGCAGGATAATCAGTACGGCATTCAGGTTGAACTCAGGGGTGTAGAAGGTCGGCAGGGCAAACCAGGGTGCCTTTTCAATAACGCTGAAATCCACAATGCCGAAGCAGACAGCGATGATATAGCCTGAAATAATACCGATGAGGATAGGGATGATCTGCAGAAAGCCCCTGAATGCCACCTGCGCAAAAAGCGTGATGCCCAGAGTAAGGACTGATACAAGGATGGCGACCGAATCCGGTTCCTTTGAGGTAAGTCCTGCCATGCCGGCAGCGACCGGCATCAGTTCCAGACCGATGACCGCCACGATTGCGCCCATGGCAGCTGGAGGAAAAATGAAATCAATCCAGCCTGTGCCGACAGCCTTGATCAGCAGGCCTACCAGCACAAAGACAATGCCGACGGCAATAAAGCCTCCCAGAGCCGCTTCGTAGCTGTACTGGGACAGCACAGCAAATACCGGGGAAATGAAGGCGAAGCTGGAGCCGAGATAGGCAGGAATTTTGCCCCGGCAGAGGAACAGATACAAAAGTGTGCCGATACCATTGAAGAGCAGGACTGTTGCCGGGTTTACATTGAAAAGGATTGGTACCAGTACAGTGGAACCAAACATGGCAAACAGATGCTGCAGGCTCAGGGGAATTGTTTTTAAGATTGGAGGACGCTGGTCCACCTTGATGACATGGTTACTTTCTGACATGAAAACACTCCTTATTGCTTTGAAAAATGGGAATATTACTTGAGATAAAGATTAAACCTTATAAAATTTATCATATAAATGCGAAAATGTCCATCGCATTTTGACAGCTGAAAAAGTGTTCAAAATGCCCATTACATAATTTTATTAATTTTTGATACATTAAGTAAAATTCACCATTTATTGCTATGATTTCTTTTTTAGATGTGCTATAATGAGCGTATATTTTGATAGGGGGTTTTAGAATGCCATTAGTAGGAACGAAAGAAATGTTCAAGAAAGCATATGAGGGCGGTTACGCCATCGGTGCATTCAATGTAAACAACATGGAGATTGTGCAGGGAATCACCGATGCTGCTGCTGAGCTGCATGCGCCGGTCATCCTCCAGTGCTCTGCAGGAGCACGCAAGTATGCCAATCACCAGTATCTGGTGCACCTTGTCAAGGCAGCCCTGGAGGTTCATCCAGATTTGCCTGTTGCCCTTCACCTTGACCACGGACCGGATTTTGAAACCTGCAAATCCTGTATTGACGGTGGTTTTACTTCCGTTATGATTGACGGCTCTGCTCATTCCTTTGAGGAGAATATAGCTGTTACCAAGAAGGTTGTTGAGTATGCTCATGCTCACGGTGTGGTAGTAGAGGGTGAGCTTGGCAAGCTGGCAGGTATTGAGGATGATGTAAAGGTTGCTTCTCATGAGGCTGCTTATACCAGTCCTGAGGAAGTAGAGGAGTTTGTGGCCCGCACAGGTGTCGACTCCTTGGCAATCGCTATTGGCACCAGCCACGGCGCCTTTAAATTCACCCCTGAGCAGTGCACCCTGAATGAGGAGGGCGTGCTGGTTCCGCCTGAGCTGCGCTTTGACATCCTGGAGGAAATCACCAAAAAGCTGCCGAATTTCCCAATCGTTCTCCATGGTGCATCCTCTGTAGTGCCTGAGTATGTAAAGGTTATCAATGCCAACGGCGGCAAGCTGAAGGATGCCATCGGCATTCCTGAGGATCAGCTGCGCAAGGCTGCCACCAGTGCTGTCTGCAAGATCAATGTAGACTCCGACCTGCGTCTGGCTTTGACTGCCGGTATCCGTGAGCACATGAATGCCCATCCGGAGCACTTTGACCCGCGCCAGTATCTGACTCCTGCCCGCAGCAATATCAAGGATATCGTTGCGCATAAGATTCAGAATGTATTGGGCTGCAACAATGTCTATTGACAGCTGAATTCAGCTGAAACAACTTACGCTGTTTTCACCCGTAGAAAACCCAGCAAATTTTTGCTTGTGCATGGATTTGCTGGGTTTTTGCGTGCCAGGAATTTTGGAATGTATTATACAGGCCAAGAAAGTTTTACTTTTTGCACTGTATAGGGTAAAATTTAAAATCATGATATAATATAGAAACCAATGTAAACGGAGGCAAGGATTTGTTTAATCAGGATAAAAAGTATGTAAAATTTCTTACCTATGGCTGTCAAATGCCCTTGCTAAACAGGACGCTGCGAGCATAGATAAAATAAGGCTTGACGAGATAATGACTCGCCAAGCCTTATTTTTATTTGTACTTAAATGTGTGCACCATATTATTTGTGAATATAATTTTTAGAACCTGCTTTCCGTCAAAATGGATAGTTTTTATAGCTGTCCGGACAAAGGATTTTAAAAGCTCTGCATCTGTGTGCATGGATAATTCCCGGTAATCCAGAGTTCCCGACGC
>JAQUZO010000102.1 GCA_028691285.1 Anaerovibrio sp.
CGTCACCGCATTCTCAATGTGCTGGCAAACCAGGAAAACGAAATGTGCAAACTGCGCCAAAGTGCCCAGGATGAAAAAATCAACAAAATGCAGCATATCATTGATATTGACCAGCTTACCGGCCTGCTGACCCAGAACGCCTTTCTGCAGCAGGCAGGCGAAAGGCTCTCCCAGGAGCAAAAGACCACTTATTATATCGTGTATCTGGATATTGCCAGCTTCAAGCTGATCAATGAGCTCTTTACCATGAATACCGGCGATACAATCCTGTGCACCGCCGCCTCCTATTTCAGCACAATCGTCGGCAGGCGGGGACTGGCCTCCCATCTTGCAGCAGATGCCTTTGCACTGCTCCTGCCGGAGGACCTCCTGGATATGGATCTGCTCATCCAGGGCATTGACGCCATGATGCATTCCCTGGGCATCTACAGGACGGTTTCCTTCTTTGCTGGAGTATATCCTGTCGAAAACGCCTATATCAGCGCCAGTCAGATGCTGGACAGGGCACACATGGCAATGAGCGCCGCCAGAGCCGCCCAGGGAAAGCGGTACGCCTTTTACGACAGCAGCCTGCGCAGCAAAATGGCGGACGACCAGCTCATCGCCAGAGAAATGGAGGCATCGCTGCTCCAGGGGCAGTTCTTTGCCAAATTCCAGCCTGTCTACCAGCTGACAACCGATGCCAACAATGCTAAACCCATAGCCGCAGAGGCGCTGCTGCGCTGGGAGCATCCCCAGTACGGCTTCATCAGCCCCAAGAGGTTCATCCCTGTTTTTGAACGGAACGGCTTCATCAACCGGGTAGACCGTTTTACCTGGGAGCAGGCATGCCATTTCCTCAGCCGTCAAAAGGACTGGGGCATGGAGATAACTCCCGTGTCCATCAACATTTCCTATATTACCTTTTGTGACGCATCCTTTGTTGAATATCTGATGCGCCTGCTGCGCAAATACGATCTGCAGCCCTGGATGCTTTGGCTGGAAATCAGCGAGAAATCCTATGTCCAGTCGCCTGCGCAGCTGCTGCGGATACTGCGGCGGCTGAAAAGCTGCGGCTTCTCTGTCATCGTGGATGATTTCGGCAGCAGCTTCAGCCCCCTGGGAGTCATCCTTGACCTGCCCATAGATATGCTGAAGATTGATTTACGCCGCCTGTATGCCCATGATAAAAAGGAACGGCTTGATGTCGCCCTCAGCGGTGTCATCAATATGGTTAAGCAGCTTGGCATAGAGGTGATTGCAGAGGGTGTGGAATCCGAACAGCAGGCAGCCATGCTGCACGGTATGCAGTGCAGCAACATTCAGGGCTTTTATTATTCCAGGCCAATGACCTCAGATGCATATATTGAGCTTTTGTCGCACAGGAGCCGCTGTCATTTTTCCGATGCTCCCACATGAGACCCAGCTAAATTGTACAACCTTTTATTTGCTGTTCCGGCCATTCATTCTTGTATTTGTACAATAAATTTGGCCACACAAAAGGAGATGCCTGCTGAAATCCAGACGGCATCTCCTTTTTTATTTATCTATTCCGTGCAGTCCGCTTCAAGCTGCTGCATCTCATCTCAGAAGTGGAATTTCTGCAGATGCTCCTGTATATCCTGCGCCTGCTTGGCCAGAGAATCACTGGCCGAAGCAATCTGCTGGGCAGAAGCCGACTGCTGCTCGGTAGCGGCAGAAATGGACTGCATATTGTCAGCCACCCTGCTGGCACCATTGCCAATCTCGTGCATCTGCCCGCTGATTCCGTCAGCCTGGGCAGCCACATGGACAGCAGACCCTGCCATTTCATTCAGCTTCACGCTCGCCCGCTTGACCTCGGCATTGATTTCCTCAAATACCTGACGCAGCCCCTCTACGGATTCTGCTCCCTGGGTCACTGCCTCGCGTCCCGCAGTCATGGAGTTGACAACTCTGGCAGTCTCATTCTGGATACCGTTGATCAGCTCGGCAATCTGCTGAGCTGCAACGGCAGACTGCTCTGCCAGCTTGCGTACTTCCTCAGCTACTACGGCAAAGCCGCGCCCCTGCTCACCGGCACGGGCCGCCTCAATCGCAGCATTGAGTGCCAGCAGGTTGGTCTGGCCTGCCAAATCAGAAATAGTATCAACAATGGCGCCAATCTCCTGTGAACGCTCACCCAGCTTGTCCACCAGTTTGGCAGTGCTGTCTACAGTTTCCTCGACACTCTGGATCTGACGCACAGATGCCTCGACTGCCCTGGTGCCGGATTCTGCTCTCTCCGCCACTGTCCCGGTATTCTCAGCCACCGTCTGAACCTCTTTGCTGATGCCGTCCACTGCCTGAGTAACCACATTGACACTGCTTACGCCGCTTTCAACAGCACTCTGCTGTTCAACTACGACATTTGCTGCCTCGGAAACGGACTGAGCTACTGCCGTAGCGGCATGAGCGGACTCCATGGAGCTGGAATTGAGCTCCTCAGAGGCTGCCGCCATCTGCTCCGCATTGGATGAAACATTCTTCAGGAATTTATTCACAGCCAAAGTCATATCATACAGGCCGCGGTGCACATCGCCAAATTCATCCTGACGGGTGGACGGCTTGGTTTTTACCACAAAATTGCCATTCTGCAGTTTTTCGCAGACATGGAGCATAATCCACAAAGGCTCCTTGATATTCTTTATCAGGAGATGGCTGAAAACTATCAGCAGTGCCATACAGATGATGCTGGTGATAACAATAATGTAAATCGCATTCTGCCCGGACTCGGTATGCACTGCCTGAGAAGCCTCCAGGTGTTCCCTCGCCTGGGTGCCCATGCTCTCCAGCATGTCACGCATGGCAACCACATTGCCCCGCGCCTGCGCATTGTAAGCGGCAAGGCCTGCCTCAGGGCCGCCTGCCCGTACTGCTGCGATCACTGCCGGTGCACTCTTCTGATAAGCCACCCAGCTTGCCTGCAGTGCCTGCCAATCCTCTTCTGTGCCAATCTTCTTCGGCAGTGCAGCATATTCCGCCATCAAAGCATCCATGGCGCTTATTTCCTTGCTCTGCCCGCTGGCCACCTCGTCCAGTCTGGACGGATCCGTTATGGCCTGCAGGGAACGCACCTGGATGACACGCATCTTGTCGTTCATTTCCCCCATCAGCTCCACGGGACGGATGCTCTCGGCATAAATGCCGCTCATACGCCCATTCGCATCATCGATGGACATGACGCCGCGGGCCCCGACAATCACCATGCCGACAACAGCTATGGCAATCATGATCAGGATCTTATAGCTCACCTTGATATTATCCACTAACAACAACCCCTTCAATAAATATATCTCATGACACCGGTCATAATTTTATAAATACAGCCCTGTATGACTCTTTTCAGAATACCGCTGCCGCACCGCGGCAGTCTCTCAAAGATTTACGCCAGAACCTTTGAGAGGCGGATGAATTCAGGGTCCAGAGTCTTGGTATTGGCTGCGGCATCCTCCAGCTGAACCTCCACTACAGTGCCGGTATCCAGGCCATACATGATGCCTGTCTTGCCGCTGATCAGGCCAAGAACTGCCTTTTCTGCCAGCAGGCTGGCATTGATGCGGTCCTGTACGGTCGGAGAGCCTCCCCGCTGGATATGCCCCAAAACCGTTACCCTGGTATCAATCCCGGTTTTTTCTCCTACCTGCCTGCCCAAATCCACGGCAGAAGCCGCTCCCTCGGACACGACAATAATGCTGTAGCGCTTGCCGGCCTCATAGGCACTGCGGATTTCAGCACACATACTGTCAAGATTATATTTTGCCTCCGGTACCAGAACATACTCTGCACCGCCGGCAATACCGGTAGTCATAGCCAGCCAGCCGGAGGTCTTGCCCATGACCTCGATCAGGATGATGCGGCGATGAGCACAGGCCGTATCACGCAGCTTGTTTATAGCGTCCACCACCGTATTGGCTGCGGTATCAGAACCAATGGTATAGTCTGTACCCCACACATCGTTCTCGATGGTTCCTGGTACGCCTACCACATTCATGCCCATGCGTCCAAGCTCCATTGCACCTGCCAGAGAGCCTGAACCGCCAATGACAATCAGCCCTTCAATGCCGCGCTTCTGCAGATTTTCCAGGCCGACCCTACGCTTTGCCTCGTCCATGAACTCAGGGCAGCGCGCCGTTCCCAAAACGGTGCCGCCCCTCTGGATGATATCTCCCACACTGCGGGTATCAAGTTCGTCAATCTGGTCATTGATCAGGCCCTTGAAGCCATTGCGGACTCCCCAGATGTGCACGCCTTCATGCCTGGTCGTACGCACCACGGCACGGATTGCCGCATTCAGGCCGGGGCAGTCGTTGCCGCTTGTCAGGATTGCTATATTCTTCAACATATATAAGACCTCCAGTTTATAATCTTCCCATGTATACCTATTATATATATTTTATGATAATTTACGCAATATTATATTTCAATGGAACTTGGCAAAGTCCTGCAAGAATACCTATTTTTTTCACAGGTAATTTGTCCCCTTCTGACATTCAGCAGAGAAAGCCTATCCTCTCTGCCTGTCCCTCAGCTCCCTTGCCACATCGCGCTGTACAGCCTTTGCCTGCAAATCGCGGCGCTTGTCATAATTGTGCTTGCCGCTGGCCAATGCCAGCTCCAGCTTGGCTTTGCCCTTTTTGAAGTAAATCTTCAGGGGTATCAGTGTAAAGCCCTTTTCCCGGGTTTTGCTGAACAGCTTGACGATTTCTGCCTTATGCAGCAGCAGCTTCCTTGGCCTCAGAGCCTCATGGTTGAAGATATTGCCCTGCTCATAGGGACTGATGTGCATATTCTGGACAAAAATCTCACCGTTCTTGATTTCTGCATAGCTGTCCTTGAGATTTGCCCTGCCGTCCCGCAGGGACTTTACCTCTGTCCCCTGCAGAACCAGCCCGGTCTCCATCGTTTCATGTATAAAATAATCATGCCGTGCTTTTCTGTTTTCACAGGCTATTTTTACGGCTGCATTCTTTCTTCCCATATGATCTCCTCTTATCAGCAGTATCCGCAGCAGCAGGCTGAAATCATCTTAAATCCCGGAGGGATTCCGGGAAGCAGTGATTTTCTCGCCGCGCTTCGGCTTACCCTTGCGCTTGCCGTGCTTGTCATTTTTGCCGCTTTTGCTTTTGGCCTTATGGCTGATGGTATTGATTTTCTCAGGCTGGACTGCTGCCCTCTCGCCTGTCGGCTTCTTCCTGCTGTCCTTCTTATCGGCTTTTCCGGCAGGCTTTCCTTTTCTGGCTGCTTCGGCCTTGCCTGCTGCTTCACTCTTCCTGGTGATTCCGCCTTTCCTGGCAGTTCCGGTTTTGCCTGCTGTACTGCCAGCCCGGCTCCTGCTGTCCTTGTCAGGGGCAGCCTTCCTGCTGCTTTCCCGGCTGGACTGCATATTCAGCGCATGCGGGTCACAGTTGTCCTTGGCCAGGAAATCCAGGGAACGTGCCTCCATATCAGCCCGTACCAGCACGATTTCCACGCTGTCTCCCAGCTGGTAGCGCCGCTTGTGATGAGTGCCCACCAGCGCATACTGGCTCTCCACATAGTCGTAATAATCATCCTTCAGGGTGGTGATGTGCACCAGTCCCTCAACGCCGTTATCCAGCTCGACAAAAAAGCCAAAGCCGGTCACGCTGCTGATGATGCCCTGAAAGGTATCACCCACAAACTGCTGCATATACTCGACCTTTTTCAAATCAGTGGTATCCCGCTCGGCATTGACTGCTATCCGTTCCCGCTGAGAAGCATGCTCTGCCTTGGCTGCCAGCTTCTCGAGGATTTTTTCCCGCTTTTCCTTGGAGATGGAGCCGGTTGCAAAGGATTCCCGCAGCAGCCTGTGCACCATCAAATCCGGATAGCGGCGAATCGGTGAGGTGAAATGCGTATAATACTGTGCCGCCAGACCAAAATGCCCCAGATTCTCTGCGGCGTACCTCGCCTGCTGCATGGAACGCAGTGCTACCGTGCTGACAATTTTCTCAGCAGGACCACCGGCGATTTTTTCCAGCACTGACTGCAGATCCTTTGGCTTTACCGTTCCGTCACTGGCAGTCCTGACATGGAGCCCAAAGGTTGCCAGCAGGCCGTTCAGTGCCGTAATCTTGGCATCATCAG
>JAQUZO010000103.1 GCA_028691285.1 Anaerovibrio sp.
GAATCGAGCCGACAGGATATTTTTTTAATCCCAATATACATCCCTATAAAGAGTGGGATATGCGGCTGAAGGCTGCGGTGGAATTTGCCCAGAAGTCAGATATGCGGCTGATTGCTGATGAAAATTACCGGCTGCGGGATTTTCTCCGCCGGGCACTGGCTGCTGAGCAGGCGGAAAACGGACGCTGCCGTATGTGCTATACCTGGCGTTTGGAGGAGACAGCCAGGTATGCAGCGGAAAACGGCTTTGATGCCTTTACTTCGACGTTGTTTTACAGTATCTATCAGCAGCATGACCTGATGAGGGAAACGGCGGAGCATTTTGCCGAGGTTTACGGTGTTGAATTCCATTATGAAGATTTTCGTCCGGGATGGCAGGAGGGAATCGACATCAGCCAGGAGCTGGAGCTCTACCGACAGCCCTACTGCGGCTGTATTTTCAGTGAGGAGGAGCGTTACAGCAGGGCAATCCGCAAGGCCAGAAAAAAAGCCAATAAGGCAAAGAAAAGAGCTCGTTTGGAAGCGGAGGGAAAATTATAAATGTTTCAGTATATAAAGCGATATTTTCCAAAAACAGCTATAGCCGCTGCCGGAGCGGTGCTTCTGCTTAATATGGGCACTGCCAGTGCAGGTGTCAGTGTGCTGCACCCAGGCGCAGGCAACCGTCCGCCGAAAACTCCTGACTGGAATGTGGAAAACAGCAGAGAGGAAAATACGCTGGAGCAGTATAAAAATCAGGGAGAGCCAATCAAGAGACTGGACAGCAAAAAAGGAGTTTCGGCAATTACCCTGAAGGTTATGCTGGGAGAGAGCCTGGTGTCGGCTGCAGTTGCTGCAGACACCAGCTACAAGCTGGTTGACGGCAATGAGGGCAAGACTCTGGCCAGCTTTGCTGCCAATGTTCCGGTCAGGGTTTCTGTGGATGGCGGTCGTATGCTCATCAACGGAGAAAAGATCAACAGCAGGATTGTTACGGTGCAGACAGAGAGCAGCTCTGCCAGAGTAAAATACAATAATGCAGCATATCGGGGAACCTTGCAGCTGATTTATGACGGCAGGGGGCTGCAGGTTATAAATAATTTGTCCCTGGAGGATTATGTCAAGGGGGTCCTGCCCTCTGAAATGTCCTCGTCCTGGCATCCGGAGGTGCTCAAGGCACAGGCTGTAGCGGCAAGGACCTTTGCTCTTTACAGCAAGGGCAAGGAGCACAGCGCAAGCAGCGGCTACGATTTGTGCAGCTCCACCCATTGTCAGGTCTACAGCGGTGTTGCTGCGGAAACAGAGAATGCCAACAGAGCGGTGGATGCCACCTATGGACAGGTCATGTATTACGATAACAAGGTGATTTATGCAGCCTTCCATTCTTCCTCCGGCGGTGCCACTGAGAACAGTGAGGATGTATGGGGAAATTATCTGCCCTATCTGCGCTCCGTAACGGATGATGACAGCCGGTCACCATATCATAATTGGACAGAAAGATTTACAGTGCCTCAGGTACAGAAAAAACTGGAAGCCTCCGGCAAAGGAGTGGGAACGCTCCAGTCAATGGAGCTGACTGCTTCCTCAGGCACTTCGATTACAGGCCGCTCTGCCTCCGGCAGAGCCTATGGCATTAAATTTACCGGCAGCAGCGGCAGCGCTGTATTGACCGGGGAGCAGCTCAGGGTTATTTTTGGCCTGAAAAGCTCTATGTTCAATGTGCGCACGGAGCGCACCGTACCCCTGACTGGAGGCAGCGGACAGAAAGCTGAAGGAAAGAGAAGCAGCAATGGAGTGACAGCTGCTCCTGCAGCCATGCGCGGTTCTGCCATGAAGATCAGCGGCTCTGAGACAGTGGTTTTTGACGGGCACGGCTTTGGACATGGCCTGGGTATGGCGCAGTACGGGGCCAAAGCGATGGCAGAAAAGGGCAGCAGATACGATGCTGTTCTGAAGCATTATTATACGGATATTGTCATTCAGGAAATATATTAATTGGAGAAGATAAATGCAGTTATCAGAATTTGACTATAATTTGCCGGAGGAGCTGATTGCCCAGACACCGGTGGAGCCGAGAAATTCTTCCAGGCTGATGGTGCTGGACCCTGCGGCGCAGAGCATTGAGCATCGTCATTTTTATGACCTCAGGGAATATCTGGAACCTGGGGATACCCTGATCATGAATGATACCAGGGTCATGCCTGCCCGTCTTTTGGGCTGGCGTGACGGTACCGGCGGCAGGGTTGAGGTGTTTTTGCTGCGGCGTATTGACGGGGATACCTGGGAGACGCTGGTCAAGCCCGGCAAAAAAGCGCAGGTTGGACAGGTTGTGCGCTTCAGCGATGAGCTTGCCTGCACCGTTGCAGAGCATACGGATTTTGGCGGCCGTATTGTCAAATTCCAGTACGAAGGCATTTTTGAAGAAATTTTGGACAGGCTGGGGGAAACTCCTCTGCCGCCTTATATCCACGAAAAGCTGGCGGATAAGGAGCGCTATCAGACGGTGTATTCCCGTGAGCAGGGCTCTGCGGCAGCACCTACTGCCGGCCTGCATTTTACCCGGGAACAGCTCCGGGAGCTGGCGGACTATGGCGTGAATTTGGGCTTTGTGACCCTGCATGTGGGGTTGGGAACCTTTCGGCCGGTCAATGTAGATACTATCGAGGACCATGTAATGCACAAGGAGTATTACAGCATTGCACAGGAAACGGCAGATTTGATCATGCGTACCAGGGCAGCGGGCAAGAGGGTGATTGCTGTCGGCACTACCTCTATCCGCACACTGGAATCTGCTGCTGACGGCGTAGGCAGAATCAGCGGCAAATCCGGCTGGACGGATATTTTCATTTATCCAGGCTATGAGTTCAAGCTGGTGGATGGCATAGTGACCAATTTCCACCTGCCTAAGTCGACGCTGATTATGCTGATAAGTGCTTTTGCAGGGAGGGAATTTGTTCTCAAGGCGTACGATACGGCTGTCAGGGAAAGGTACAGGTTTTTTTCCTTTGGCGATGCCATGCTGATCAGAGGCAGAGGGTAAAAGGACAGACTATATTTTTTGCATCATTGGCGGGAGGATTGTGTATGAATGAAAAAGCTCAAAAGGCTCTGAAAGACTTTTTAGAGGCATTGGGGCTTGATTTGCAGAAGCTGGATATGGAAAAGACTCCTGCCAGGGTAGCTGATATGTACGAGTACCTTTTCAGCGGTGTGGGCAGGCATACCTCGGAAATCTGGGGGGAGCTGTTCCATACTGACAATGAGGGAATTGTTGCTGTGAAGAATATTCCCTTTTATTCTATGTGTGAGCATCATCTAGTGCCCTTTTTCGGCAGGCTTTCCATTGCCTACAAGCCACGAAACGGGATGGTGGCAGGCTTCAGCAAGTTTGTCAGCCTTGTGGAACTTGTTTCCCACAGGCCGCAGCTCCAGGAGAGAATGACCGAGCAGATTGCCGAGGCAGTGTCAAGGGATGTGCAGGCTGAAGGGGTGCTGGTGGTGACAGAGGCGCAGCAGCTTTGCATGACGATGCGGGGAGATATGGCACATGGAACGGCTACTGTGACCTCGGCCTGCCGGGGCAGCTTTGCCGAGGATACAGCACTGTACAATCAGGCATGGCTGCTTCTGGACTGGAAGCGCAGCGAATGAACTGGAGTGTTAGTTGGCATGGGGAGGATTAGGCATGCAGAAAAAAGCACAGATTATGCATCCGGAGAAAAGAGAATATAGCTGGCATGACGGCAGAACACTGACAATTGGGGATAAAACCCTGATTATGGGTATTTTGAATGTGACGCCGGATTCCTTTTCTGATGGAGGCAAATGGAACAATGCCGACAGGGCAGTACAGCATATGCTGGAAATGGTGGTGAATGGCGCGGATATCATTGATATTGGTGCTGAATCCAGCCGTCCGGGCTTTGTTGCCATGTCTGCCAAGGAAGAAATAGAGCGTTTGAAGCCTTTTTTGGAGGCAGTGCTTCCAGCCTGTCCCGTGCCTGTGTCCATTGATACCTTCAAGGCGGAAACAGCTGCCTTTGCAGCTCAGCAGGGAGTGCATATCCTGAATGATATTTGGGGCCTGCAGTATGAAAAGGAGCCTGGGGAAATGGCCCAGGTGGCTGCTCAATATCAGCTTCCTGTGGTGGCAATGCACAACAGAAGCTCCAGTGAATATACCGGTGATATCATCGAGAGTATGCGGGGCTTTTTTCAGCGTACTATTGACACAGCAAAAACAGCAGGCATTGATCTGGACAAGCTGATTCTGGACCCGGGCATCGGCTTTGGCAAAACGGCAGCCGGCAATTTGGAGGTCATGAACCGCCTGCAGGAGCTGAAGCGCTTTGACGGCAGACGCTATCCGCTGCTTTTGGGCACCAGCCGCAAGAGCTTTATCGGCAAGGTTTTGGATTTGCCGGTGGAGCAGCGGATGGAGCCGACGGGAGCTGCCTGTGTGCTGGGTATTACCAAAGGCTGTGAAATCATGCGGGTGCATGATGTGCTGCCTGTCAGCAGGATGTGCCGCATTACAGATGCCATTCTGGCTGCCGGCAGCGGCAGTAGTGAGGCTTGATTTTATGGACAGAATTACTATTGAGGGCATGGAGTTTTTTGGCTATCATGGAGCGCTGCCGGAGGAAGGCAGACTGGGGCAGCGATTCATCATTGATCTGGTGCTGCAGCTGAGCCTGCAGCAGGCAGGCCAAAATGATGACCTGGGGCAGAGCATCAATTATGCTGAGGTATATCAGCAGGTCAGAGAGCTGGCGGAGGGAAAGCCGGTAAGGACGATTGAAGCACTGGCAGAGAAAATAGCGTCAGATTTGAAAACAAAATACAGCAGACTGGAGAGGGTTATTGTGACAGTACACAAGCCGGGCGCACCTGTGCCGGGGATTTTCCGTGATGTGGCAGTGACTCTGGAACGCTGATATGACAGAATATATCTGTTATATCAGCCTGGGAGCCAATCTGGGGGATAAAATCCATACACTGAAGCGGGCTCTGTCGCTGCTGGAGGCTTCAGGCAAAATTCATGCATCTGGTATATCATCTATGTATGAAACGCCGCCCTGGGGCAAGACCGATCAGCCGGCCTTTGTGAATTGCGCCGCAGCTGTGCGGACTGCCCTGCAGCCTATAGAGCTGCTGCATGTCTGCCAGGCAGTCGAAGAGCAGCTGGGCAGAGTGCGCCATGAGCATTGGGGCGCCAGGACCCTAGATATAGACCTGCTGTATATCCCAGGAATGACTGTGGCAGGGAATGAGTTGACGCTGCCGCATCCGTATATGCTGGAACGGGCCTTCGTCATGGTGCCGCTGGCGGAGATTGCCCCGGAGCTGGTTCTGGGCAATGGCCTGACCGCTGCTGAATGCCTGGCTGGGCTGGATGATAAAGATGAAATAAAAAAGCTGTAGAAATGGGGGGAGCTGTATGGAAAACAAGGAATATCCGGTTCGGGTAATGACTCATGAGGAGAAGGCAGAGTACGATGACATCACGGTTGAAGAGTGTGCTCAGGAGGATGGTAAATCCCAGGAGTCCGGGTCTGAGCGTCCTGACAGCTTCGACGAGGTTTATGAGGACAACAGCCGCCGTCAGGATTTTCGTCAGAATTTCCGCAGCTACGGCGGCGGTTCAAAGATTTATACCTTTGGCGCAGGCAGGCACATGAGTGCCTGGCAGAAATGGCGGTACAGGCTTATTGCAGGCCTTGTGGTGCTGGCTGTGCTCTGGTTTCTGGTGTTTGTGGCTCTGCCGGTGGCAGCAGTCGGTGTGGTGGCAGCAATGATTGCATATTTGCTGTACAGCTTTTTTAGCTGAGGATAAGAGAAAATTTTGAGGTGTGAGAATGGAGCGTTTGCAGAAAATCATCAGCAGGTCAGGAGCGGCCTCAAGGCGGGAAGCAGAGCGCCTGATACTGGCAGGGCGGGTTACCCTTAAT
>JAQUZO010000104.1:0-3964 GCA_028691285.1 Anaerovibrio sp.
GCTGATCCTGTGATTACGACGGCAACGGATGTCAACAGGCTGCTGGCGCCTGATGTATTGGCAGCAGAGCTGGCGGCAGTACCCTTTCCCAAGGAAAATCTGGTGATTTTCAACGGCGGGCTGCTGGCGGGCAAGTCTTTGCACTATCTGCTGGACAGCACTCTGCCAGGGACGGCCGAATATGAGGCGGTGCTGATAAAGCACGGTATTGGATATGTACTTTGTGAGGCAGGCAGCCTGCAGGAGCGGCTTTGCAAAATGCAGGCAGATCATGATCGGCTGTATGTCATCATTGCTGCTTCCAGTAAGGAGCTGCCGACAGCAGAGAATATGCTGTATCTGCATCCACGGAGATTGATTGCAGGTGTGGGCTGCCGCAGGGGGACAGGCTGTGAGCTGATTGTACAGGCATTGGAAAGCGCCTGTGCGTCTCTTGGCTGGTCTGCCGCGCGCCTCAGTGCGCTGGCGAGTACAAATGTCAAGGCTGATGAGCAGGGGATTTTGCAGGCGGCAGCAGAGCTGTCGCTGCCCGTGAAATTTTTTGCCAATCAGGAGTTGGCAGATAAGATTGCAGAGCTGGCGCTGCAGGAATCGGCCTTTGTGAAAAAAACCATCGGTGTGGGCAATGTCTGTGAGGCTGCGGCTCTTTGCTGCGTGGACAGCGGAAAAATTGCTCTGCCCAAGACTAAATTTGAGAAAGTGACGGTAGCATTGATATGGGAAAAATAATCGTTGTTGGTATTGGCCCGGGCAGCTTTGAGGATATGACGCCCCGCGCCAGGAAGGCCATTGAGGAGGCACAGGTTGTTGCAGGCTACAGGACATATATCAGCCTGATACAGCCGCTTTTGCCGGGCAAGGAAGTAATCGGCACGGGCATGACCCAGGAGCTTGACCGCTGTCGGGCGGCAGTAGAGGCTGCTGCTGCGGGAAAGAATACCGTGGTGGTATCCAGCGGTGATGCCGGGGTTTACGGCATGGCAGGCCTGGTG
The DNA here is from genome assembly GCA_028691285.1 of Anaerovibrio sp. Taxonomy (GTDB): domain Bacteria; phylum Bacillota; class Negativicutes; order Selenomonadales; family Selenomonadaceae; genus Anaerovibrio. Next base: position 993 of record JAQUZO010000104.1, read on the forward strand.
CTGGAGCTGGTGCTGCAGCTGCCGAAGGAGCAGCGTCCGGAGTGGGGCGGTGTAGTGGCAGGAGTTTCAGCAGTCAACGCTGCAGCGTCGATTTTGGGTGCCCCTCTGATGCACGATTTCGCCGTTATCAGCCTCAGTGACTGGATGACTCCCTGGGAGCTGATCAAAAAGCGTGCGGCACTGGCGGCGGAGGGAGATTTTGTCATTGCCCTCTACAATCCGAAGAGCAGGCACCGTCCTGATTATATCTATGAGATACAGAAAATTATTCTGGAGCACCGCAGTGCAGAGACGCCTGTAGGGATCGTCAGCAGTGCCAGCCGCGAAAAGGAGCAGGCCGTGCTGTCTGATCTGGGACATTTTACGGAGCAGGAAATAGGTATGTTCTCCATGGTGATCATTGGCAACAGCAGTACCTATATCAAGGACGGCTATATGGTTACACCGCGTGGGTACAAGGTTTCCGGGGAGTGAGCAGGATGATTTTTGTAGCTGCCGGCACGAAGGACGGCAGGGAGCTGGCGGGCTTTCTGCTGCATCAGGGCTATCAGGTGACAGCCTCGGTGGTCAGTCAATATGGAGAGAGCCTTCTGCAGGCTTATGAGGGCATGGAAATCAATTGCGAGTCCTTGGATGCTGCAGGCTTTGAGGCATATTTCTGCCGTCAGGGCATAGAACTTTTCGTGGATGCTTCCCATCCGTATGCTGCCGATGTTTCGCAGAATGCCATGCAGGCATGCTCACGGGCAGGTATTCCCTACATCCGCTATGAAAGGCAGCAGACTCCGTTGGAATATGATCATGCCTTTTATGTGCAGGATTACCGGCAGGCTGCGGTCAAGGCAGCAGAGCTGGGAGACAGGATTTTTCTGACTACCGGCAGCCGCAATCTGGGTGTGTTTGCCCAGGCACCGGAGCTGCAGGGCAAAAAGCTGGTCTGCCGTATCCTGCCTGAACCGGAGGTCGTTGGACAGGCGAGGGCTTTGGGCTTTGCACCGGCGGAGATTGTCGCTCTGCAGGGACCGTTTTCCCTGGAGCTGAACAGGGAGCTGTATAAAAAATATGGGGCACAGGTGATTGTGACCAAGAACAGCGGGCATACCGGCGGTACAGATACCAAGTTTGCCGCTGCCATGGAGCTGGGACTTTCTTTGGTGGTCATTGAAAGACCCAAGCTCGGCTATGTCCGGCAGGCAGACAGCTTTCAGCAGGTATTGGATTTTGTCAAAAGAGAGTTGGGATGATTTATAATGGATTTTATCAAAAAACCTATGGATATAGAGGTACGCAGCATGGAGATAATCGCTCCCTATCTGGCGGAGCTTCATCTCACAGAGGAAGCGGTGAAGGTATATTCCCGCATCATCCATGCGGCGGGGGATGTGGAATACGCACCGATTATCCGCATTCATCCGGAAGCGATTGCTGCTGCTAAAAAGGCGCTTCAATCTGGATGCAATATCTATACCGATGTGGAAATGGTGCGCACCGGTATCAATAAGCGAAAGCTGGCTTCCTTTGGGGGACAGGTATTTTGCCGGGTAGCGGAGGCGGAAATTGCAGAAATTGCCAAAAATAAGGGCATCACTCGTTCCATGGCGGCTATGCGGAGCTTTGGCAGCGAGCTGAATGGAGCAGTTATTGCCATAGGCAACGCTCCGACAGCGCTCTTTGAGGTGCTGCGCATGGTGCGCGAGGAGGGACTGCGTCCGGCAGCTATCATCGGCATCCCTGTAGGCTTTGTGGGAGCAGCCGATTCTAAGGCAGAACTGGCTGCCAATGAGGAAATTCCTTATATCACCGTTGAAGGCACCAAGGGAGGAAGTCCTGTAGCGGCTGCTGCTGTCAATGCCATTATGTATATTATCGACAACAGTCGCTGATTGTGGATAGAAGGGTTCTTATGCACTATAAAATTCCAAGGGTGGTCATTGCGGCTGTCAGCAGCGGCTGCGGCAAAACCACAATAGTCGCCGGACTGCTGTCTGCCCTGCGTCAGCAGGGTATCAAAGTGCAGTCCTACAAGGTGGGGCCGGATTATATCGACCCTGGTTATCACAGGCTGGCAAGCGGCAGAGCAGCTCACAATATTGATACATGGCTCATGTCAAGGGAAACCATGGTCAACAGCTTCATTGCTGCGGCAGCTGATGCGGAGCTTTCCGTCATTGAAGGCGTCATGGGACTTTATGACGGCGGCAACGGCGGAATCAGCTCGACAGCAGAGATTGCAAAGCTGCTGAAGGCTCCTGTACTGCTGGTGATTGACTGCAAGGCTATGGGAGCCTCGGCAGCAGCCATTGCCCTGGGCTTTCGGGAGTATGACCCGGAGGTGCAGCTGGCAGGTGTGATCCTGAACCGTCTCGGCTCGGACAATCATCAGGATATGATTCAGAAGGCATTGGCAGGCCTGGGGATTCCTGTATTGGGAGCAGTGCGCCGCAATGAGCTTTTGACCATGCCTGAACGGCATCTGGGCCTGCTGCCTGTAGAGGAAAACAAAGAGCAGCAGGTCGTGGATGCCATGGGAGAGGCTATGGGACGGCAGATAAATCTTGCCGGGCTGATGCAGCTTGCACACAATGCACAGCCTCTGGCAAAGGCTGTCAATCCAGCTGACGGGTATCTGCAGCAGGTGATTGAAGGGCGGCGCCGCAGCTTTCCTGACGATTTCGGCAAAATAAAAATCGGTGTTGCCAGGGATGAGGCGTTTTCCTTTTATTATGAGGAAGGCCTGGCAGTGCTGGAGCAGCTTGGTGCAAGTCTGGTAGAGTTCAGTCCTCTCCATGATAAGGCACTGCCGCAGGCAGACGGCCTGCTCATCGGTGGTGGGTTCCCAGAGATGTTTGCCGGAGAGCTGTCCGGCAACACTGCCATGCTGGCAGAGCTGCGCCGGGCTGCTGCCGCAGGTATGCCAATGCTGGCTGAATGCGGCGGATATATGTATCTCAGCCAGTCCCTTACAGATTTTG
>JAQUZO010000104.1:4064-5895 GCA_028691285.1 Anaerovibrio sp.
ATATTGAGGATTCAGCACAGAATTATCAGCTGCTGCAGCAGAGGTGCAATGAGCTGATAGAGGCTGTCAGAGGTTCAGAGTGTACGCTGGTGCTTGTGACCAATGAGGTGGGAGCAGGTATTGTGCCTGCCAATCGTTTAGCCAGAGAATTTCGGGATTTAGCCGGTCTTGCCAATCAGATCATGGCAGGAGCTGCTGAGGAGGTATATCTGGTTGCGGCAGGCATTCCTGTAAACATCAAGCGGCTGGCAGAAAAATTATAACTGGGAGGCCAATATGGCAAATTATATAATGATGATGGGCACCAGCTCTCATGTGGGCAAAAGTATTCTTGCCGCGGCTATGTGCCGGATACTTTACCGCCGGGGACGCAGAGTAGTGCCATTCAAAGCGCAGAATATGGCGCTGAATTCTTATGTAACCCGTGATGGGGAGGAAATGGGCAGGGCGCAGGTGGCACAGGCCGAGGCGGCAGGGCTTGAGCCGGCAGTGGATATGAATCCAGTTCTGCTGAAGCCGACGGGCAATGCTGAGTCACAAGTCATAATCATGGGCAGGCCTGTGGGCAATATGTCAGCCAGAGAATATCACAAGGGCTATTCACTAAAGGCTTTTGCTGCCGTTCAGGAAGCCCTGTCCCGCCTGTCCCGTGAATATGATACCATTGTGATTGAGGGGGCAGGCAGCCCGGCAGAAATCAACCTCAAGGCAAACGATATAGTCAATATGCGGGTAGCAAAATATCTGCAGGCACCGGTGCTTTTGATTGCAGACATCGACAGGGGCGGAGCACTGGCCTCACTGGTGGGGACACTGGAGCTGCTGGACGATGAGGAGAGGGCACTGGTAAAGGGGCTGGTCATCAACAAGTTTCGAGGCGATGTCACCTTGCTGACTCCGGCAGTTGAGTTTCTGGAGCAGAAAACCGGCAAGCCTGTTTTGGGGGTGATTCCCTATATTGACCAAATGGGCATAGATGACGAGGATTCTGTCTCTCTGCAGGAAAAGACAGCGGTGCCGGGAAATGGTGAGCTGCAGCTTGCAGTCATCCAGACGCCAAAGATTTCCAATTTTACCGATTTTGATGCCCTGAGCGGTGAAGGGGATGTTTCCCTGTATTATGTCCAGGATGGAGGAGCTCTGGGGGAGCCTGATCTGATTATACTGCCGGGCAGCAAGAATACCACGGAGGATATGCTGTATCTGGAGCAGTCCGGATTGGCGGACAAAATCAGGGCTCATGCAGCTGCTGGCAAGCCGGTTATCGGGATTTGCGGCGGCTATCAGATGCTGGGGGAACGGATTTGTGATCCTGAGCACACGGAATCAGTCAATGATGAGGTCAGGGGTCTGGGGCTTCTGAGCATGCAGACAGTCTTTGCCAGGGAAAAGCTCACCACACAGGTCACGGCTGCCTGCAGGGAGCTGCATTTTATGGGGCAGACCATCACGGCAGAAAATCTGCACGGGTATGAAATCCACATGGGGCATACGAGGTTCAGCGGCAGTCAGCAACACCCTTTCGTTATTGAGATGCGGGGCAGGAATGTCTGTGAGAGCGCTGAGGGGGCGGCCGGACTGGACGGCAGGGTTTTCGGCACCTATATTCACGGCATTTTTGACAATGATGCTTTTCGCCGCAGCCTCCTGAATGCGCTGCGCCTGAGCAAGGGACTGCAGCCGGTGGCAAATACCCGGAATGTCATGGCCGAGAAGCAGCAGGCATATGAACATCTGGCAGATGTGGTGGAGAAGTCTCTGGATATGGAAAAGCTGTATCAGATTATGGGAGAAAAGCTATGCTGACGGCTGTTTTTGCATTTCTGGCAGA
>JAQUZO010000009.1 GCA_028691285.1 Anaerovibrio sp.
GATTTTGACTTTACAGGAAATTTACATTATCATTTCTTATAGTATATATGTATTGGGAGTGGAGCGGTATTATGCAGGTGGCTGTGTTGGCTAGTGGCAGCAGAGGAAATGCTACTTTTATAGAGATGGACGGCAAAAGGCTGCTGGTTGATGCAGGCATCAGTGCCCGCCGCATCAAGCAGGAGCTGCGGGGCATCGGACAGGATATCGGGCAGCTGGATGCGGTTTTCATTACTCACGAGCATGGGGATCATATCAGCGGGCTGACAGCTCTGGCAAAAAAATACAGGCCAAGGATATTTGCCCGTCCGGCTGCCTTCAGAGCTATGAGCTGCTACGGTGAGCTGCCGATGGAATGCATCAATCCCATTATTGACAGGGTTCGGCTGGACAGGATAACCGTTCGGGCAGTCAGCATCCCTCATGATGCGGCAGATCCCGTGGCGTACATCATTCAGGGGAGCCGCCGCTGTATCGTGGCAACGGATATGGGCTTTGTGGATGCCGGCCTTCAGAATATGCTGGAGGGGGCACAGGTGATGGTGCTGGAAGCTAATCATGATGAGGAGATGCTGAAAAACGGCAGCTATCCCTACAATTTGAAGCAGCGAATCCTGGGCAGGCGGGGACATTTGTCCAACCGGGCGGCGGCCCTGGCTGTGGCGGGTTTGGCGCAGAAGCCTCAAAAGCTGTTTTTGGCTCATTTAAGTGAATCCAATAACCGTCCCGATCTGGCAATGGATACGGTGGAAGCTGTGTTCAGGCAGCAGGGCATCGAGGATATGGAAATATATATGACGGCTCAGAACCAATGTGTCAGTGTTGATTTTTGAGCAGCTGTGTGGCAGGAGGTATGAATCATGAGGAACCGGAGTAAATTTGCGAAAAATTGTGCGCTTGGTGCGGCAGGAGTGCTGATAGCAGCGACTGTTTTTCTGAGCGGCTGCAGCAATGGCCTGGCCGGCGAGCCGAAGGAGCCTGCCGGGAGTACGGCGGCTGCCGTCAGCGAAAATGTTTCGGATGCCCGCAATACACCGGTAGTACGGGCAGCCAAAGCGGTGGGGCCTGCGGTGGTAGGTATTACCAACAAGGCTTTGGCGCGGGACTGGTTCAATAATCCTGTGCAGGTAGAGGGGGCAGGCTCCGGCGTGATTTTCCGCAAGGATGGCTATATCGTGACCAACAATCATGTAATCAGCGGGGCCAAGGAAATCATCGTTTCCCTGTCTGATGGACGCTCCTTGCCGGGCAGGTTGATTGGAGCGGATGAGCTGTCTGATCTGGCTGTTGTCAAGGTGGATGCCGATGATCTGCCGACGGCGGAGTTTGGCGATTCTGACGATATTATGGTGGGGGAGCCTGCCATTGTCATTGGCAATCCTATGGGGCTGGAGTTTCAGGGCAGCGTGACCAGCGGGGTCATCAGTGCACTGAATCGTACACTGGAGCTGGATGATCGCGTCATCAAGGTAATCCAGACCGATGCCTCCATCAATCCCGGTAATTCCGGCGGGGCTTTGGTGAATGCAGACGGCAGGGTCATCGGTATCAATTCTGCCAAGATTGCCCGCAGCGGTGTTGAGGGCATGGGCTTCGCTATTCCCATCAATACAGTGAAGGATATTGTAGAGGATTTGCTGGATGACGGCAAGGTGACAAGGCCATATCTGGGCGTGGGCATCTTTGACAAGGAGACTGCGGCACGCTATGGCTACATCCTCAATGTTGATAAGGGTGTCTATGTCGAGAATGTGACCGTAAACGGTCCTGCCTACAAAGCCGGTCTGCGGCGTGGGGATATCATCCTGGCGGTTGACGGCAAGGAGGTCAATAAGGTGAGTGCGGTCAGGAATGCCGTGCTGGACAAAAAGACGGGTGACACGGTGCCGGTGAAGATACTGCGGGATGGCGGGGAGATAACCGTCAATGTGACCTTGGAGGCTGCTTCATGAGGATTACGATTGTCACAGCAGGCAAAATCAAGGAAAAATATCTTACAGCCGGTATCAATGAGTTTTTGAAGCGGCTTGGCCCCTTTGCCACTGTCAAAATAGTGGAAATCCAGGAGGAAAGGATGAAGGACAATCCCTCCGAGGCAGAGAAGCAGCAGGTACTTTTGCAGGAGGGGCAGCGCCTTTTGAAGCAGGTTCCCGAGGGGAGCTATCTCTTTGTGCTGGATGTGCATGGGAGGCAGGCTTCCTCTGAGGAACTGGCAGAAAAGATTCAGGCTCTTGGTTTGCAGGGAAGGAGCAATCTCACCTTTTTGATCGGCGGTGCCTTCGGGCTTTCGCAGGAGGTTCGCCGGGCGGCAGATTTCAGGCTCAGCTTTTCGCCTATGACCTTTACCCATCAGATGATACGGCTGCTGCTGATAGAGCAGATTTACCGTGCCTTTAAAATCAATCGGGGTGAAAAATATCACTGGTAAAAGAGCAAGCTAAAATGGCTGTCCCTGAGCAATCTGCTCAGGGACAGCCATTTTGTAATCCGGCAGCTCTATTCGAGCTCGATGGTAGGACGGTCCGTAATGGTGGATAATGTTACGATGGTTTCGGTTTTGACGATGCCCTCCTGATTCTTGATACGGGTCAGGAGCTTTTCCAGGGATTTTGTGTTCTTGGTAATGATCTTCAGCACATAATCATAATCTCCGGTGATATAGAAGCATTCCTTCACATCCGGTTCCGTGCAGACAAATTCAGCGAACTTGTCACCGTTGCTTGGCGCATCAAAGCTGACATAAAAAAACGACATCAGGTGCTTGTCAACCAATGTAGGGTCGAGAATCGCCGTATACTGCTGCACAACGCCGGTATTTTCCAGTTTTTTCAGCCGTTCACTGATAGCCGGCATGGAAAGAGAGATTTCCTGGCTCAGCACGGAAACCGTCACACGGGCATTCTCCTGCAGTCTTTTCAAAATTCGCTTGTCAGTAGCATCCATATTATAATCACCGCCAATCTTTTCACCATTATAGCAGTTTAAACAATATTTTGTAAACTTATATCTTGCATTAATAAAAAAATAATACCTGTCCCTAAAACAGGTAAATACGATTGTCTGGGGCTCTGATAAAAAATTTTTGCTTTTGACATAATATAGTGTAAAATGTAAAACAGATATCGTATTTTACTGGAGTGTTATGATGAAAAATAAACGGCATGCTATACAGAAGCGAATCGGCATGGTGTTCCTGCTGGTGTGCTCCCTGTTTTCCCTTCTGGTTCTGCGGCTTGCCTGGCTGCAGCTGGCTGATGGGGACAGACTGAAGGAAATCGCCATTGCCACTGCGGGAGAAAACCGGGCGAATCAGTCTCCCAGAGGCAAGATTCTCGACCGGAACGGCAGGGAGCTGGCTATCAGCCGCATGGCAAAATCTCTGGTGCTGAACCCAAGCAAGGTCAGGACGGAGGATAAGGAGCAGCTGGCAGCAGAGCTTTCAGATATTTTGAAGCTGCCTCAGGCAGCAATTCGTGAGGATATAGATACAGGCGGCGTGTTTGTCTATGTGAAGCGCCGTATGGAGGTAGATGAGGAAAATGCCGTCAAGGAGCTGAAGGAGGCCAATAATTATGACTGCCTGGAGCTGCATGACGAGGTGAAGAGGTACTATCCGAATGATACCCTGGCGGCAAATCTGCTGGGCTTCATTGGTACAGATGATAAGGGTCTGGCAGGCATGGAGCAGTATGCCGATGATTTGGTCAAGGGCGAGGTGCAGGAGGATGATTTGCTGACCGATATGCGGGGCAGGCCGATTCTTGGCTCTGTTTTTTCTGCGGCGCAGCAGCGGTACAAAGGGGACAACTCAAAGACGATAGTACTTACCATTGACAGCAATGTACAGTTCATTGTAGAGCAGGCATTGGACAAGGCGGTGGCGGACAACAAGCCTCAGGCCGTGACCGCTGTCGTGATGGATCCCAAGACCGGGGCGGTGCTGGCCATGGCCTCCAGACCAACCTACAATCCCAACCGTTTTTGGGAGGCAGGCAGCGAGGAGGCGTGGCGCAACAGGGCGATTTCCTCAGTTTATGAGCCAGGCTCCACCTTTAAGGCAATGGTTGCAGGGGCCGCATTGCAGGAGGGAGTAGTATCCCCGAACATGACCTTTTATGACCCGGGGCATATCGATGTGTCCGAAAAGCGGATTCAAAACTGGAATGGTGAGAGCTTTGGCAATGTCACTTTTACGGATATTGTCAAAAATTCCATCAATACCTGCTTTGCTCAGATTGGCCTGTGGCTGGGAGGAGAAAAGCTCACTGCCTACGCTGAGAAATTCGGCTTTGGTGCGGTTACCGGCATTGAGCTGCCGGGTGAGGAGAAGGGGATACTGTTTGCCCATCCGGAAAGCATGGTCAACTCTGATGTGGCCACCATGTCCATCGGGCAGAGCATCGCCGTGACGCCTTTGCAGCTGGTGACAGCCATGTCAGCGGTGGCTAACGACGGCGTGCTGCTGAAGCCTCACATCATCAAGCAGATTATCAATGCGGACGGTTCTGTTTACAGGGAAAACAGCCGGGATGAGGTGCGCCGGGTGCTGGATTCGGCTGTGGACAAAACCCTGACAGGGCTTTTGGAGCAGGTGGTGGCTGATGGCGGCGGTGCCAAGGCAGCGGTCAGCGGCTACCGCATTGCCGGCAAGACCGGTACCGCCCAGAAAATCAATATACAGACCGGCGGCTATATGGATGGGCATTATATTGCGTCATTCTGCGGCTTTGCACCGGTGGAGGATCCTCAGGTTGTCGTCCTGGTCGTAATAGACGACCCTTCGTCAGGTGCATTTTACGGCGGGCAGATTGCAGCGCCGGTAGCAGGAGATATTTTTTCCCAGCTGCTGCGCTTCCTGCATATCAGCCCTTCCAGTGATGCTTTTGCGGAGATGGATAAGGACAGGGAACAGCGGGCGGCTGCGAAGAAACCGCCTGCGGTCAATGATGGGAAGGTGCGGATGCCTGATTTGACAGGCATGAGCATCAGAGATGTCTCCCAAAAGCTAGCAGAGCTGGGGCTGGGCATGGATGTGCAGGGCAATGGCCTGGCACGGAGCCAGAGCATTGCTGCCGGAACGCCGGTGCAGCAGGGGCAAAGTGTTACAGTTACCTTCAGCCCGTAAAACCTGGTATGAGCATCCCGAGGGATGATTGAATATATATGTGATAGAGCGCTATTTATACAAAGGAGAAATTAAGCAATGCAGGCAAGATTATTTGTTACAGATATGGACGGCACACTTTTGAATAATGAACGGAAGATTTCCCGCGGGAACAAGCATGCGATAAAGCGTGCTGTCGATGCAGGCGTAGTCTTTACGATTGCCACAGGGCGCATGCACGCTTCCGTGCTTCCCTATGCCAAGGAGCTGGAGCTGGAGGATGTGCCTCTCATTACCTATAATGGCGCGCTGATCAAGACGGCAGGCGGCAGAGAGCTGTACGCGTCCTATCTGGAGGAGGAGCTGGTCAGGGATTTGCTGGATTTTGCCAGGCTGCATGAGCTGCATATCCATCTCTACAGTGATGACAGGATCTATTTCCGCAAGGATGACGAGTTTGCCGCGCTCTATCAGAGAATGTGCGGTGTGCCGGGAGTGGTTGTAGGCGATGATATCTACAAATATACTGTCAGGGTGCCCAAGATGCTGATTATCGGCAAAACCCCGGAGGAAACTGACGCAGCTCAGATTCTGGTGCGTCAGGAGTTTGGCGGGCGTATCGAGGCCGTGAAATCCTCTCCAATATATGTGGAGCTGATCAGGCCGGGTGTCAATAAGGCAACAGCTATTGCCAGGCTGGCAGAGCTGATGGAGATTCCTGCTGAGCAGGTGCTGGCAATCGGTGATTCCGGCAATGATGTCACGATGCTTACCTCGGCGGCGATTGGCGTAGCTATGGGCAATGCCAATGCCGAGGCACGCGAGGCTGCCCGGTACATGGTCAGTGACAATGAGCATGACGGTGTTGCTGAGGCGTTGGAGCGATTTTGTATGTAAGGCAGCGGAGGTTATTATGGAAACAGAGAAAGACGCAAAGGGCAATTTTATCATCGTGACCGGAATGTCCGGCAGCGGCAAGACCCAGGCCTGCCGCTATCTGGAGGATATTGGCTATTTTGTAGTGGATAACCTGCCTCCGGTGTTCATCCCAAAATTTGCCGAGCTCTGTCAGCAGTCCGGCGGCAATATCAACAAGGTAGTGCTGGTGGTTGATACCAGAAGCCGGGAGTTTTTTGATACCTTTATCCATGTTCTTGAGGATATGGACAGGGACAATCAGCCCTATGTGCTGCTGTATATGGATGCCTCTGACGCAGCGATCATCCGCCGCTACAAGGAAACCCGCCGCCGTCACCCCATGGCACCCGGCTCCCGGATCAGTGAGGGAGTAGGCAAGGAAAGGGAACGACTTTCGCAGGTCAGGAACAAGGCGACCTATATCGTGGATACCTCTGATTTGAAGAAAATTGATTTAAAAGAAAAAATCCTGAAGCTCTTTGCTCCCCGCGTAGGCGAGAAAATGAGCATCAATGTGATTTCCTTTGGCTTCAAGTTCGGGATGCCCTTGGATGCGGATCTGGTTTTTGATGTGCGCTTCCTGCCGAATCCCTTTTATGTGGAGTCCATGCGGCACAAGAGCGGTGCGGTGCCTGATGTAGCGGCGTACATTGACCAGTGGCCGGTTACCAGGGAATTCAAGCAGCATCTGGACAATATGATTAATTTTTTGATTCCTCAGTATGAGAAGGAAGGCAAGGCGCAGCTTGTCATTGCTGCAGGCTGCACCGGCGGTATGCACCGTTCCGTGTTCATCGCCAATCATATCTATCAGCTTTTGAAGGAGCGGGGCTGCTCAGTCAAGCTGGAGCATCGTGATTTGATGAAAAATGAAGTATGGGAGCATGTGAGGGAAGAAGTATAGGGGCGTGTTGCAAATGCACTTGTTAAAATGGCTGTATCCCGGCATGAAATTCAAACGCTGGCTGCTGTTGTTTGCGCTTGGCGTCATGATTGTCAGCCTGGGAATTGCAGTGGTGTTCAATTACAAATATATTGACCACATCGAGGAAGCTATTTTCAGGGCAGTTTATCTTTGGTCAGGCAGCTATGATTATACCTTTACGGCTCTGGCGGGAATGCTGATGGTAGCGGCCGGCCTGTGCATCATGCTGCTGGCGGGCAGGTTTGTCATCAGGTCTGTCATCACGGTGCTGCTGCCTCCGAATTCGTCAGATAAGCTGGTGGATCTGATTTATGAAAAGCGTATGCTGGGCAAGGGGCCCGCTGTTGCCGTGGTGGGCGGCGGCCACGGCCTGTCTGTTCTGCTGCGTGGCATCAAGCAGGCTACCTCCAATGTAACGGCGGTGGTGACTGTAGCGGATGACGGCGGTTCCTCCGGACGGCTGAGGGAAGATTTGGGAATTATTCCGCCTGGTGATCTGCGCAACTGTCTGGTTGCGCTGGCCGATACGGAGCCTTTGATGGAGAAGCTGTTCCAGCACCGCTTTGAGGGAACCAGCGAGCTGTCGGGGCACAGCTTCGGTAATTTGTTCATCGCGGCGATGGCACAGGTGACAGGCGATGTGGAAACTGCCTTGAAGGAATCCTCCAAGGTTTTGGCAGTCAAGGGTCATGTGCTCCCTGCCAGCAAGGAATTCGTGCGTCTGGATGCCATCATGGAGGATGGCTCCATCGTATGCGGCGAATCCAAAATACCGGAGGCCCACAAGAGAATCCACAGGGTCAAGCTCTTTCCGGAGCATGTGGAGGCGGTGCAGTCATCCCTGGATGCGCTTCGCGATGCCTCTGCCATTGTCCTGGGGCCTGGCAGCCTTTATACCAGTATCATGCCGAACCTGTTGGTGGAGGGGATTTGCGATGCCATCTGCCACAGCCGGGCTGTTAAAATTTATATCTGCAATGTCATGACCCAGCCGGGAGAAACCGATGGGTATACAGCCTCTATGCATGTCAAGGCAATCCTTGACCATGCAGGGCGGCATGCCATTGATTATGTCATTGTCAACTCCACTCCGGTGCCGGAGGATTTGAAGCGCAAATACGCAGAATCCGGAGCCTATCCGGTGGTTGTGGACGATGCGGAGCTGAACAGGCTGGGGGTAGGTGTCATCAAGGCGGACCTGATTACCGGCACAGATGCCATCCACCATGATCCTAGGAAGCTGTGCGACAATGTGATGCGGGTTGTCTATGAAACTTTGTGAGGTTGAGCCATGCCGTCCTTTGCAACTGAGGTAAAAAATGAGCTGGCCCGCAGTGCAGGCAAAAAAAAATGCTGTCAGAACGCAGAGCTGGCAGCTCTTTTGCGTATGGGTGCGTCCATGCTTATCGGTGCCAGGATGAATCTGGGGCTGAATTTCACAACGGAAAATGCAGCGGTGGCAAGACGGGCGCTGCAGCTGCTGAAGGCTACCGGACAGGTGCAGCCGGAAGTGACGGTCAGCCGCGCCAAAAGGCTGAAGAAAAATAACAGGTACCTGCTGCGTATCGCTCCCTCGCCGCCTGTGCGCCCTCTGATGGAGGAGCTGGGGATGCTGGGAGCCGATGAGGGTACGGTGGGCAGGGACAGAGCACTGCTCAGGAAACAGTGCTGCCGCAGGGCGTATCTCAGAGGGGCTTTTCTTGGCGGCGGGACTGTCAATCGTCCGGATGCCGAGGCAAATCTGGAATTTATTGCAGGCAGCTATGCCTTTGCGCATACCATCGTCCATGTCTTGAAAAATATGGATTTCCCTGTAGGCTTTACAGACAGGAAGAACAGCTATCAGATTTACATCAAGGATGGGGAGGAAATCATGGACCTCCTTGCTATGCTGGGAGCGCCCAAGGCGGCAGAGGAGCTGGCTGTGGCAAGAAACCTGCGGGAGGTGCGCAATCAGGTCAACCGCCTGGTGAATTGTGAAACAGCCAACCTGCAGCGTACAGTGAATGCCTCCGTGGAACAACTGGCAGCGATAAAAAAGCTGTCAGAGGCCGGTGTCCTGGAAGGGCTTGGTCCGAAGCTCATGGCTGCGGCACAGGCAAGGCAGGCTCATCCGGATTTTTCTCTGGCAGAGCTGGGGGAGGTCCTGGGCATCAGCCGGGGAGCGGTCAGCGGCAGGCTGAAAAAGCTGCTGGCGCAGGCTGCAGTCTTGGCAGCGGAGGAGAAATAAAAAGGAGTTTTTTTCTTGAAAAGATATGTAAAATATATTGCGGGCATCATAGCTGTTCTGGCTGTTTCCTGCTGGGCAGGGGTGGAGTATCTGCTGGCTCAGCCGGAGCCGGAGGGATTTCCGATTTTGGAGTATCACATGGTACAGCAGGCGGAGCCTCAGGATGCCTATGCCTACAATGTGCCTGTGGAGGATTTCAAGCAGCAGCTTGATTATCTGCAGGAGCAGGGCTATACGACCATTTCTGTCCGGGATTTTCTCAGGGCGAAAAAGGGGCTGCAGGAGCTGCCTGCCAAGCCGGTGATTTTGACCTTTGACGATGGCTATGAAACGAACTACACGGAGCTGCTGCCTATTTTGGAGGAGCGTGGTCTGAAGGCTACGGTCTTTATGGTAGGCAACAGCATCGGCAGGGAAAAATATCTGTCCTGGGAGCAGCTCAGGGAGATGCAGCACCGGGGAATTGAAATCGGCAGCCATACAGCCAACCACCTGCCGCTGACAGAGATGAGCCTGGAGACAGCGCGGGATGAGGTGAAGCTGTCCAAGCTGCTGATGGAGTGGAACGGCCTGCATACGATTTATACCCTTTCCTATCCAAACGGCAAATATACAACTGAGCTGCGTGATATGCTCAAAGAGGAGGAATATCTGGCTGCGGTGACGGGGGATGCTGGCCTGAACACTTTTGCTACTGACCCATATCAGCTGCAGCGGATAAATATTCCTCATCCAACCTTTGGCATAGCCGAGTTCAAGTGGCGGCTGCTGAAGGGCAGGCTTTTGACACAGCTTGGGCTGTGGCAGCATCAGGCGGAGAATTGATGAGGGAGTGATAAGAAAAGTGAGCTATTCCTGGAAAAAAGTATTGGCGTTATGCTGTGCAGTGTCCTTGCTGGCGGCACCTGCTTATGCACGGGTGCATGGCGGCATGGACAATGAGGGCGCAGTGGAGATAGAGCGTATCCACACTGTGGAGGAAGTGGATTTGGCTGTCAACATGGAGGTAGACGGACTGCATCCAAAGTACAGCAACCGTGTTCCGGAATCCTGGCACCCTGTGGACACGGTAGAATGGCAGGTCAGGGAGCAGGACAGCCCTCAGCTTCTGCACAGATGGCCGGTCAAGGTGGAGGATACCGGCGGGACGCTGCTGTTTTCGGACAGTCCGGAATATGTGGAGCAGGACGGAATCCTGTATTCTGATGTGGTAGAGGGAGCAGGCAGGATATTTTATTATCATCTGAACAATACGCATCAGAACAAGAAAATTGCGGTCGTGCTGGAAAATGCCGGCCCTCATACGGCGGTGCTGAATATCAACAGAGCCGGACTCAGTGAGCCAAGCAAAAACTATCTCTGGGTAGGCAAGACCAGCCAGCAGCAGTATATGGATAGCCAAAGCGACAGGGATATCTTTGTCTTTGCCGGCCGCAGGAAGCTGCTGGACAATGTGATGGATGAAACTGTGGTCAAGCCGGGGCAGCTGGTCAACGGAATTTACGACTTTACGGTCAATGTGCCGGTGCGTTTGTCTGTTATCATGTACGGAGCGGGAGAAAATCCGCTGTCCTTTATTGAAAATGCCAAAGTGCTGCCCAAGGACGAGCATCGCCTGAGAGGCACATACCGGGGCATGAACCGCATTATCAAGGCTGACCGGATTTACAATCCTGCCGTGGATGGCGCGGTATTTATCCCTCTGGCAGATAATGACAGGGATCTGTACCGCGTGGGGATTGATGCCACTGATGGCAGTGAAACTCAGAACTATGGCAACTATGGAATAATGTATGAGCTGCAGGTGCCTGTAGATGGTGACGGAGATATACAGTATATGCTTAATCCTCTGGGAGGCGTATACGCCGGTGCCATGGCAGTCAAGAGTCTGAGGGATAATCGCCGCTTCCTGCTGTCTGTGCCGCGGAACAGGCTGTTTTTCGGTGAGAAAATGTACAGCAGCTTTACAGGCAACCGTTTTGCATCCGGGGAGGATACGGATTATATCTACTTCAACAGCGAGCTGGAGGATCTCGGTTCCTACAGCGGCAGGGAAGCTCTGCACTTTGAGTTTTCACCGCCGGGAGCATCCAATCTGCCGGTCAATTTTATTTTAATGCCGGCAACTCAGGCTCAGGGGCTTGCATATAAATGGCAAACAAGGTAAAATATAAGAAGATTTTTGTATGTTAAAGGAGGTTCCTTTTATGAAGCACATTCAGACTGTAAATCAGCCTACTCTGCAGCTCACCAAAAATTCCGGCGGCTGCGGCGAGTGCCAGGCATCCTGCCAGTCCGCTTGCAAGACTTCCTGCACAGTCGGCAACCAGGTTTGCGAGAGCAAGAAATAAGATTTAGAGATTAGGCTCCCTGCCAAGGGGAGCCTTTTTTCAGCTCAGGCAGAGATAAGAGTATTTGGGAGAGATAGATATTTTATGAATAGAGAAATGCAGAAAAAAATCCACAAATTTGTCCAAAATGGCATGTACATCCTGCTGGACATCAACAGCGGTGCCGTCCATGTCATAGACGAGATGATTTATGACATCATGGATTATTTTGACGGGAAAAATGATGCAGAGGTTACGGTGCTTCTGGCGGGAAAATATCCTGAGGCTGAGCTGCAGGAGGCACTGTCAGAGCTGCATGCCCTGATGGAGCTGCAGCAGCTTTTTGCACCTGATATAGATGTGCCGCCGACCTTCAAGCAGCAGGGGCTTGTGAAATCCCTGTGCCTGATGATTGCCCAGGACTGCAACCTGCGGTGCAGGTACTGCTTTGGAGACGGGGGCAGCTACGGGCAGGCAAGGGCCGTGATGAGTCCGGAAACAGGGTGCAAGGCAGTTGATTTCCTGATTGAGGCCAGCGGCCCCCGCAAGCATTGCGAAATGGACTTTTTCGGAGGCGAGCCTCTCATGAATATGCAGACTGTCAAGGCTGTGACAGAATATGTGCGCCGGCGGGAAAAGGAAACAGGCAAGGAGTTCAAGCTGACGCTGACCACCAATGGCATGCTGCTGAATGAGGAGAATATCCAATGGCTGAATGACAATGAATTCTCCCTGGTGCTGTCCCTGGACGGACGCAGGGAAATTCATGATGCCATGCGCCCTGATGTGGGCGGCCGGGGCAGCTATGACCGGGCGGTGAAGAATTTCCGCAGCTGCCTGGAAAGCCGCCGGGGCGGTGAATATGATTATCGTGGTGTCTATACCTATCTGCGAGGCACCTATACCAAAAATAATCTGGATTTTACCAAGGATGTACTTTCGATGAACGATGCGGGCTTCGATATACTGTCCATGGAACCGGTAGTGCTGAAGGACAGCCCGCTGGGCTTTACAGAGGCGGATCTGCCGAGGATTTCTGCGGAGTATGACCGCCTGACAGAGGCATATTTGAAGCGGCATCGTGAAGGCAGGGGCTTTTTCTTCTTCCATTTCAACATGGATCTTTCCAATGGCCCGTGCGTAGCAAAGCGCCTTTCCGGCTGCGGTGCAGGACATGAGTATTTTGCGGTAGCAGAAAACGGCGACCTCTATCCCTGCCATCAGTTTGTGGGGCGGGAGAAATACCGCTTGGGCTCCCTGGATGAGGGCGTAACCGATAAAAAATGGCCGCAGTATTTCCGGGAAAGCCATGTGCTGAACAAGGGAAAATGCCGTGACTGCTGGGCACGATTTTTCTGTTCAGGCGGCTGTCATGCCAATGCGGATCTGTTCCACGGAGATATCCGCCAGCCTTATGAGGTAGGCTGTGAAATCCAGAAAAAGCGGCTGGAATGTGCGATTGCGGTGCAGGCGGTTTTGAAGCTGGAGAAATAAGCGGGGCGGTTTCTTCGTTTTGCAGCAGTGTGTATAATGACTTATTCTACTCGGCAGGCTGCAGGCAAGTCTCCGAAAACCCGTTGTGCTTGATGCCGAGCGGGAGTGCCTTTCGGAGGCCTATGGGTGCTGGTGCCGTGAGCAGCAGGCGGTTTGCTGACTAAAAATGCACTGTTATCTTACTGTTTGCTGAAATCACACAATAATACACTGAAAATACAAGATTTCCCGCTGCAGCAGGGGAAAATGCCTGGGCAAAGCGTGTTTTTTATCGTATTCCGTGCAATTATTTACCATTAGAAATTGCTTATGCTATAATTACTCAAATTTATGGATTTTACATTGACAATAGGGCTGAAATTACGGTATTATTAGAGTAATCAAAGGAGAAGAAATGCGGCTTTGGGGAAGGCCTGCTGGTGTGCCGTAGCACGCCTCATCAGCGAACAGCTTCCTGTGGAGCGGCAAATCTTCTGACAATTCTTTTTTTAAGATTATAGGGGGTATTTTTAACATGGCAGTTAAAGTAGCTATTAATGGTTTTGGTCGTATTGGTCGTTTGGCATTCCGTCAGATGTTCGACGCTGAGGGTTATGAAGTTGTTGCAATCAATGACCTCACCAGCCCAAAGATGCTGGCTCATCTTCTGAAGTATGATTCTTCCCAGGGCAAGTACAAGTACGCTGATGCTGTAACTGCAGGTGAGGATTCCATCACTGTAAACGGCAAGGAGATCAAAATCTATGCCTGCGCAAACGCAGCAGAGATTCCTTGGGGCAAGCATGATGTTGATGTAGTTCTGGAGTGCACCGGTTTCTACACCTCCAAGGAGAAGGCTTCTGCTCATTTGACTGCAGGTGCAAAGAAGGTTGTTATCTCTGCTCCAGCAGGCAACGACCTCCCTACTATCGTGTTCAATGTAAACCACAATGAGCTCACCAAGGAAGACAAGGTTATCTCCGCTGCTTCCTGCACCACCAACTGCCTGGCTCCAATGGCTAAGGCTCTGAATGATCTGGCTCCTATCAAGTCCGGTATCATGGCAACTATCCATGCTTACACTGGCGACCAGATGACTCTTGATGGCCCACAGCGCAAGGGCGACCTCCGTCGTTCCCGTGCAGCTGCTGTGAACATCGTTCCTAACTCCACTGGTGCTGCAAAGGCTATCGGCCTGGTAATCCCTGAATTGAAGGGCAAGCTCATCGGTGCTGCTCAGCGCGTTCCTACCCCTACCGGTTCCACCACTCTGCTCTTCGCAGTAGTTGACAAGGAAGTAACCGTTGATGAGGTTAATGCAGCAATGAAGGCACAGGCTACTGAGTCCTTCGGCTATAACGAGGATGAGATTGTTTCCAGCGATATCGTTGGCATGAAGTATGGTTCCCTGTTCGATGCTACCCAGACTATGGTTAGCCCTATCGGCAATGGCCAGACTCAGGTTCAGGTTGTTTCCTGGTATGACAATGAGAATTCCTACACCAGCCAGATGGTTCGTACCATTAAGTTCTTCTCTGAGTTGGGCTGATTTTCTGAGTCGAGTAACTCAATAAACTAAAGATCCATTGAGGTCCGGCCTTTAGTTCCCTGGAGGGAATTAGTTTGGGCCGGGCCTCTTCTTATTTCATCAAAAACGGTAATCTCTATTTTTTACAGTGTATTTCCGGCCAGCGGGGCTGGGTGGATTTCATGTAACTATACATGGCAGAGCTTATTTTGCCATAGTTTAAGCGGAGGTAAGATTTTTTCATGAACATGAACAAGAAAACCATTAAGGATGTTGATTTGAAGGGCAAGAAGGTATTCTGCCGCGTGGATTACAATGTTCCATTTGATGAGAACATGAACATTACCAATGATAACCGTATTCAGGCTACTGTTCCTACTGTGACCTATCTGCTGGAGCAGGGTGCTGCTGTCATTCTTGCCTGCCATATCGGCCGTCCGTCCGAGGCTCGTGAGGATAAGTTCTCCACCAAGCACATTCTGAAGCGCCTCTCCGAGGTGTTCAAGCAGGATGTGAAGTGGGCACCTGATTGTGTAGGTCCGGAGGCCGAGAAGACTGCTGCAGATTTGAAGCCTGGCGAGATTCTGCTTTTGGAGAACCTGCGTTATCACAAGGAAGAGAAGAAGAATGACCCTGAGTTTGCCAAGCAGCTGGCTGCTTTGGCTGACATTGCTGTCAATGATGCCTTTGGTGTTTCTCACCGTGCTCACGCAGCCAATGTAGGTATTGCGCAGTATCTGGAGTCTGTAGCAGGCTTTTTGATGGAGAAGGAAATCAACTTCATCGGCAAGACTCTGGAAGCACCGCAGCATCCGTTTGTTGCCATTATCGGCGGTGCTAAGGTTTCCGATAAGATTGGCGTTATTTCCAACATGATTGACAAGGTTGACACCATCATCATCGGCGGCGGCATGGCTCATACCTTTGATGCAGCACAGGGATTGCCTATTGGTCAGTCTCTCTGCGAGAAGGACAAATTCGAGGAAGCATTGGCACAGCTTGCCAAGGCGAAGGAGAAGGGTGTAAAGGTTGTTCTGCCTGTAGACCTTACCATTGCTGACAGATTTGCTGCTGATGCAAATACCAAGGTTGTTGATGTAGACAAGGTTCCTGAGGATTGGGAGGCACTGGACAGCGGCCCTAAGACCTCTGCTCTGTACAGTGAGGCACTGGCTGGTGCCAAGACCGTTATCTGGAATGGCCCGATGGGCGTGTTTGAGTTCGATGCTTTTGCCAATGGTACCCTGGCTGTTGCCAAGGCTGTTGCTGAGGCTACCAAGAACGGCGCTACCTCTATCGTAGGCGGCGGTGATTCCATTGCGGCCCTGAAGAAGACTGGCCTGTCCAATCAGATTTCCCATATTTCCACTGGCGGCGGTGCTACCCTGGAATTCCTGGAGGGCAAGGTTCTGCCGGGCATTGCAGCCATCGCTGACAGATAATTCGGTTTTCAAGGTTTCTCGGGGCAGTCCGGCGGGGCGTTTGCCGGTTCTGCCCTGAGACAGAATATAATTAATAAAAGTATAGGGGGATAAAATTATTATGGCACGTAGACCTATTATTGCTGGCAACTGGAAGATGAACAACACTATCGCTGAGGGCGTAGCCCTGATCAAGGACTTGGCACCACTGGTTGCCGAGGTTAAGGATGTAGATATCGTTGCATGCCCTACTGCAACTGCTTTGGCTGCTGTAGCTGAGGCTGCCAAGGGCACCAATATCCATGTTGGCGCACAGAATGTACATTGGGAGCCAAAAGGCGCTTATACCGGTGAGATTTCCACTGGCATGCTGAACGAAATCGGCGTGGATTACTGCGTTCTCGGCCATTCCGAGCGCCGTGACTATTTCGGTGAGACTGACGAGGGCGTAAACAAGCGTGCAAAGGCTGCTTATGCTGCCGGCATCACTCCTATTATCTGCTGCGGCGAGTCTCTGGAGATTCGTGAGGCTGGCAACTATATTGCGCATGTAGTTGGTCAGATCAATGCTGCTCTGGAAGGCTTTACTGCTGACGATGCAGCTAAGCTGGTCATCGCCTATGAGCCTATCTGGGCTATCGGCACCGGCAAGACTGCTACCTTTGAACAGGCTGAAGAGGTTTGTAAGGCAATCCGCGAGGCTGTAGCTGCCAAATTCAACCAGACTGCTGCTGATGCAATCCGCATCCAGTACGGCGGTTCCGTAAAGCCAGCTACCATCAAGGACCTCATGGCTCAGCCAAATGTTGACGGTGCACTGGTAGGCGGCGCTTCCCTGAAGGCTGCTGATTTCAGCGCAATTGTAAAGTTCTGATTTAGAGGTAAGGTTTATAATGGCAAAACTTAAAAATGCTCCTGTAGCATTGATTATTATGGATGGCTACGGCAACGGCAACACTGCTGATGCCAACAATGCTATCCAGATTGCAGATACTCCTGTTATCGATGGCTTGAAGCAGAAGTTCCCAACTACCCACATAAACGCCTCTGGCGAATCGGTAGGTCTGCCGGATGGACAGATGGGAAACTCTGAGGTAGGTCACACCAATATCGGTGCGGGTCGTGTCATTTATCAGGCATTGACCCGTATCACCAAGGCTATCAAGGATGGCGATTTCTTTGAGAACAAGGCTCTTTTGAGTGTAGCACAGGCAGCGAAGGCAAACGGCGGTGCCCTGCATTTGATGGGTCTGGTTTCTCCCGGCGGCGTGCACAGCCATAGTGAGCATCTCTATGGACTTTTGCAGTTCGCCAAGAATCAGGGCCTGGAGAAGGTTTATGTACATGCCTTCCTGGATGGCCGTGATGTGGATCCGTCCTCTGCTGCCGGCTATGTGGCAGATTTGCAGAAGAAGATGGATGAGCTTGGCTGCGGCAGGATTGTCACTCTGTCAGGCCGTTATTATGCAATGGACCGTGACAAGCGTTGGGAGCGTGTTCAGAAGGCTTATGATGTCATCGCCAAGGGTGAGGGCGTTGCCGCTGAAAATGCTGTCGAGGCAGTCAAGGCCTCTTATGCCAATGAAGTAACGGATGAGTTCGTGGTTCCTGCTGTTGTAGGTGATTACAAGGGCCTGCAGGATGGTGATGGAGTTATTTTCTTCAATTTCCGTCCTGACAGAGCCCGTGAGCTGACTCATGCCTTTACTGATGCAGAGTTTGATGGCTTCTCCCGCAAAGAGGTGAAGCTTTCCTTTGCGACTATGACTCAGTATGAGGAAGGCCTGAATGTTCAGGTTGCATATCCTCCTGAGAGCATTGAGAATACTTTAGGCCAGATTATCGCGAAAAACGGTATGACCCAGCTGCGCATTGCAGAGACTGAAAAGTATGCTCATGTTACCTTCTTCTTCAACGGCGGCGTTGAGGAACCTTATGAGGGTGAGGACCGTATCCTGGTGCCTTCACCGAAGGTGGCTACCTATGATCTGCAGCCGGAAATGAGTGCTCCTGAGGTAACTGACAAGGTTGTGGAGGCTATCAAGTCCGGCAAGTATGACTTTATCATCCTGAACTATGCAAATGGCGATATGGTTGGTCATACCGGCGTGGTAGAGGCTGCGGTCAAGGCAGTTGAGACTGTTGATACCTGCGTTGGGCGTTTTGTCGAGGCTATCCGTGAGGTTGGCGGCGAGGTATGCATTACTGCCGATCATGGCAATGCTGACCAGATGGTGGATCCTGAGACAGGGGCACCGTTTACCGCTCATACGACCAATCCAGTGCCGTTCATCGTTGTATCCGACCGGGTAGGCTGGATTGCGGCTGATGGTGCCCTGTGTGATATCGCACCAACTCTGCTGACTCTGGCAGGGATGGAGGTTCCTGCAGAAATGACCGGCACCAGTCTGGTTAAAATCAAGTAAATTTCCTTGCCAGGCAAGGATTTGGCTGGGACACCGCTGCATTTGGCAGCGGTGTTACCGGTCAGTGTAATATATTTAGTGAAGAGAGGAATACGAAATGATTTATTATGATAAGCATGTTGAAGACATGACTTGCATTGCAAAAGAAGTAAACCATGGTCCGGCTCCGATTCCGGAAGAGGGACAGTGGGTACAGTCCAAGGAGATCAAGGATATCAGCGGCCTGACTCATGGTGTTGGCTGGTGTGCTCCTCAGCAGGGTGCCTGCAAGCTGACTCTGAATGTCAAGGAAGGTATCATTGAGGAAGCCCTGGTAGAGACTATCGGCTGCTCCGGCATGACTCATTCTGCTGCTATGGCTGCAGAGATTCTCCCAGGCAAGACTATCCTGGAAGCTCTGAATACTGACCTGGTTTGCGATGCCATCAACACTGCTATGCGTGAGCTGTTCCTGCAGATTGTATATGGCCGTACTCAGACTGCATTCTCTGACAACGGTCTGCCTGTAGGTGCTGGCCTGGATGACCTCGGCAAGGGTCTCCGCAGCCAGGTAGGTACTTTGTATTCCACAAAGCTCAAGGGTCCTCGTTACCTCGAATTGGCAGAGGGTTATGTAACCCGTCTGGCTGTTGATGCGGAAGATCGTGTCATCGGTTATGAGGTTGTTCAGCTTGGTAAGGCTATGGAGGCTATCAAGGCTGGTACTGATGCCAACGAAGCTATCAAGAGCAACACCTCCACTAAGGGCCGCTTCGCTGATGCTGCTCGCTACATCGATCCTCGTAAAGAATAATTTGAGTAATAGGAAGGACTGAAATAGAAAATGGCATTATTTGAAGGCTATGAGCGCCGTATTGACGGTATCAACGAAGTTTGTAAAAAATACGACATTCCATCTGTAGAAGCAGCTGCTGATATCTGCAAGGAAAAGGGCTTCAGCCCTGCAGAGATCGTCGACGATCTGCAGCCAATCTGCTTTGAAAATGCAAAATGGGCATATACTCTTGGTGCAGCTATTGCAATCAAGAAGGGCTGCACTACTGCTGTAGAGGCTGCCAAAGCTATCGGTGAAGGCCTCCAGGCTTTCTGCGTACCTGGTTCCGTTGCTGACCACCGTAAGGTAGGTCTTGGTCACGGCAACCTGGCTGCTATGCTCCTTTCCGAGGAGTCCGGCTGCTTCGCATTCCTGGCTGGTCATGAGTCCTTTGCTGCTGCTGAGGGTGCTATCGGTATCGCTCAGACTGCAAACAAGGTTCGCAAGAACCCTCTGCGTGTAATCCTGAATGGTCTTGGCAAGGACGCTGCTCAGATTATTTCCCGCATCAACGGTTTTACCTATGTTCAGACTCAGTATGACTATAAGGCTGGCAAGGTAAATGTTGTCAAGGAGGTAGCTTACTCTGACGGCCCTCGTTCCAAGGTTAAGTGCTATGGTGCTGATTCCGTTCCAGAGGGTGTTGCAATCATGCATCTGGAGAATGTTGATATTTCCATTACCGGCAACTCCACCAACCCTACCCGTTTCCAGCATCCAGTAGCTGGTACCTATAAGAAGGAGCGCATCGAGGAAGGCAAGAAGTACTTCTCCGTAGCTTCCGGCGGCGGTACCGGCCGTACCCTGCATCCGGACAATATGGCAGCAGGTCCTGCTTCCTATGGTATGACCGATACTCTCGGCCGTATGCACTCCGATGCACAGTTTGCCGGTTCTTCTTCTGTACCTGCTCATGTTGACATGATGGGCCTCATCGGTGCAGGCAACAACCCTATGGTTGGTATGTCTGTTGCTGTAGCAGTTGCTGTACAGGAAGCAATGGCTAAATAATCCGCTTAGGATTTTGTGAAATCAAGGCTGCTCTCTGGATTTGATTCAGAGGGCAGTTTTATTTGTGACAGCCTATATGAAATTTTTGCCTGAATTGCCTTTGCAGATGTCCTGCACAGATACATTTTATGCAGCAGACTGTCCATAAGTCTGCTTTCGGAGTTTTATGGATGCTGGTGCCGTGAGACGGTGATAATTTATGCGTATAAATTTCAATTCATGCGATTTGCAGATTTGATTTTCTCTGAAGAAAGGAGAGATGCTATGAGTGAAAAGCTGACTGTCAGGGAATGGCTGCCCCTGATTGGTATGACCTGTGCGGCATTTTTATTCAATACCTCAGAATTTATGCCTATCGGTCTGCTGTCCTCCATTGCGGCGGATTTTGCCATGACGGAGGCGGAGGCAGGCAGGATAGTTTCCATCTATGCCTGGGTGGTGATGCTGCTTTCCATGCCTCTCATGGTCATGGCATCAAGATATGGGCTGAGAACATTGATACTGGCAAATCTGACCTTATTTGTCCTGTCCAACACACTGGCTTCCCAGGCAGGAGATTTTTGGACACTCTTGGCTGCCCGTCTGGTGCTGGCCTGTGCTCATGCAGTCTATTGGTCCATCGCCGCTCCGGCGGCTGTGCGGCTGGTCAAGCCGGAGCTGAAGACACTGGCGATGAGCATGCTGATTGCAGGCTCATCCCTGGCGGTTATTTTAGGGATGCCCTTAGGGCGTGTCATCGGTCTGCAGCTTGGCTGGCGGATGTCCTTTCTGGCTATGGGTATTGTGGCAGCGGTCATTCTGCTTTATATGCTTTGGGTCTTTCCGTCATTGGAAAAAACAGAGCGCTTTTCCTTCAGGCAGCTGCCTGAGCTTCTGCAGAATAAAATCCTTTTGGGGCTGTATGGCATAGCCGCTTTGATACCGACAGCCCAATATACGGCATACAGCTATATTGAGCCTTTTATGAAATTTGTTGCAGCGATGTCAGATGATACTGTTACCGTCAGCCTGATGATATTTGGCTTTGCCGGCCTTTTGGGCAGTGTGGTCTTTTCCAGATTGTATGACAAATATGACCGGGCTTTTATGCCGGTGGTGCTGGTTTTGCTGACTGCTGCGCTGCTTCTGCTGCATCTTGCCTCCCTGCACAGCTATACCATGATTGCGCTGTTCATTTGCTGGGGCGTGCTGATGACCTGCTTTGCCATGTCCAGCCAGGCAGATTTGCTGCAGGCAACCACTGCCAGTGCAGCACCGGTGGCCATGTCCATCTATTCGGGAATTTTTAATTTCGGCATCGGCAGCGGCACCTGGGTGGGCGGCAGAATCTGCGATGTGAGCCTTGCCTATATCGGCTACGGAGCAGGAGCCATAGCCCTGCTGGGTGCTCTGTTCAGCATCTGGCTGGCCAGAGAGCGGGAGACTGGCCGCTGAGCCGGTACGGCTGCTTCTTTCCGGAGTGCCGTGCCGATAAAAATGCCGTCAGGATAAATTTTTATTGGACAGAATGCACCACATTCATTATAATGACAGAAAGGGCGGCTGAGCCGTCTGTCATTTAGGCTGATGCAGCGCGTCTGCATCCAATATGCCTGAGTAAATGAATATGTATACACCGTGCAGCAGTGGAGCTGACAGTTCATAGGGATATGGGCTGTCAGCTTTATTTTTTCAAAGGAAGTGATGCTGTGGAATTGATTCATCTGCAATATTTTCAGAAGCTGGCAGAATATGAGCATGTGACCAGAGCCGCGGAGAGCCTCTGTATAGCGCAGTCTTCACTGAGCCGGGTGCTCAGAGGACTGGAAGCGGAGCTGGGAGTTGCCCTGTTTGACAGAGCAGGCAAAAACATAATTTTGAATGAAAACGGCCGTCTGGTTTTGAATTATACGAATCATATCATGGGCAGGCTGGCGGATATGAGGAAAGAGCTGAACGACCGCAACTTCCTTTCTGCCGAGGAAACGATTATCATTCTGGTCAGGGTGGCATCAAAATTTTTGCCGCAGATTATCTCCGGTTTCAGGGAGCGGCATCCGAAAATAAATTTTGTCATAATCCAGAATGAGACGGCACAGCAGCAGAGCAGGCCTCATTGGAATCTCTGCCTGGATGCTACCATAGAGCCGGCAGAAAATGATGAATATACCAGCTGTGTGCTGGAGGAGGAGGTTTGCCTGGCCATGCCCAAGGGTCATCCTCTGGCGCAGAGAGAATTCATCAGGCTGGAGGAGGTCGCCGGAGAATCCTTCATTGGGCTGCAAAAGGGCAGCAGCATGAATGAAATTGCGGAAAAATACTGCCATAAGGCGGGATTCAGTCCCAATATCATCCTGGAAAGCGACAATCCTGCCACCTTGCGCGGCTTGATGCACATTGGTCTGGGGATAGCCTTCAATCCGGTTGTTACCTGGAAGGAGGTCTCCGACGAGGATATATGCCTGGTTTCCATAGAGGGCGGCTGCTCACGCTATATCAATGTCAGTCTGTGCCGCGGCTCGTATCATTCCCGGGCGGTACTGGCCTTTCGCAGCTATCTGATAGATTTTTTTGCCGGACTCAAATGAAGTGGGCTGGATATATAACATTTTTGTCATTAATTATGCCATATTTTATATTGGACATATACAGCAGGTGTCATTATAATGTGACTTGTAAGGTTGATTCAACTTAATAGTATTTTCAGGTGGCAATGAGGCCGGCGGCTCGCAGATATAGATGCGGACTGCCGGTTTTTCTATTTATAGTGAGAAAGGATGATTATTATGAGGAACCCGGCAGTCAACTGGCATGAAGCATTTTTATCAGATAATTTTCAAAAGGCCAAGGGCAACCGTCTGCATTTTGTTGTTCCTATGCTGGCTGTGTTTACAGCCGCCTTTCTGGGTCTGTTCACCATGCAGAGCTTCTTGCGGGATATTGGACAGATACCGGTTTTTGGCAGTGTGGATCTGGGCTTTCTAGTTGTCATGTCCCTGTTTCCCCTGACTGGCATCCTGGGCATAGCCTTTACCCGGTATACAGCCCAGAAGGTATATCCTTTTGAGTCTGCGCTGGTCAGGGAGTATGGCGGCGTCGTAGAGGAGGAAGAGGAAAAGGACTGTGACAGCCAGGTTGAGCTGATACACAGCGGCGGATCTTATGCCTGAAACTGAGGACGGGAGAATGGAGGGATTGTCATGGAATACTTATCTGCAATCGTATTTTTAGTACTGATAGCCGGTACCTTGATTATTACGGCACATGCAGCCCGCAGGGTCAAGACCGACAAGGATTTTTATGCCGCCGGCGGCAGCGTGCCGGGCTGGCAGAACGGCCTTGCCATAGCTGGTGAATTTATGGCATCGGCAGCTTTTCTGGGGATTTCCGGCCTGATTGCCTTTCATGGCCTGGACGGAGAAATATTTTCCATCTGCTGGTTTGCTTCTTTCTTTGTGGTGCTGATTCTGGTAGCCGAGGTTATCAGGAACAGCGGTAAATATACCTTTATTGATATTGTGTCCTATCGTCTTGACCCGGCGAAGATTCGTCCGGCGGTTGCCCTGACGGCATTCATTGTCTGTCTGGCGTATCTGATTCCCCAGATGGTAGCGGCAGGCGCCCTGTCCAGGATTCTGTTCGGCATTTCGGACACGGCAGGCATCCTGATTGTCGGCGGCCTGATGATAGTTTATGTATCTTTGGGCGGTATGATGGCTGCCACCTGGATTCAGTCCATCAAAGCGGTATTTTTGCTGGTGGGCGGCTATCTGCTGGCAGGCTTGACCATGTCACATTTTGATTTCAGCGTGGTGCAGCTTTTTGATGCAGTGGCCAACAGCCCTGAGCTGGGGCCGCAGTGGATACAGCAGGGAGGCTGGATGACCAATCCGCTGGAAAGATATTCCCTGGGGCTGAGCCTGCTGTTCGGCACCGCTGCCATGCCTCATGTGCTGATGCGCCTTTTTACAGTCAAGAGCAAGAAGCAGGCACAGAAAAGTGCTTTGTGGACGATGGTATTTATGGGTATGTTCCACATGATTACCTTCATCTTTGGTTTGGGAGCTGCTGTTTTGATTGGACCGGCAGCTATCAAGGCTATGGATGCCGGCGGCAATCTGGCCACGCCGATGCTGGCACGCTATGTGGCGGGGGGAGCAGGAACCTTTACTGGTGAGCTGTTCATGGCATTTATCGTTTCAGTTGCCTTCATCACCGTCATTGCCACCGTGTCCGGCCTGTGCATAGCAGCCTCTACATCCTTTTCCTATGATTTTTGGTTCAAGGTGGTCAAAAAGGGCAGTCAGGACAGCGGTTCTCAGGTAAAAACAGCCCGTCTGGCGGCTATCGGCATCGGGATTGTTTCTATTCTGGTATCCCTGCTGCTGAAGGATGTCAATGTGGCGTATCTGTCGGGACTGGCATTTTCTATTGCGGCTACGGTCAATCTGCCGACGATCATCCTGGCCCTGTACTGGCGGGGTCTTACGACGCAGGGCGCTCTGACAGGTATCCTCACGGGTACGGCATTGTCTCTGTTTGCGGTCCTGACGGGACCATCCTTTATGAAGGAAGCGGCAATTTTTCCTTTGGCAAATCCGGGGCTGATTACTATACCGGTTGGTTTTCTGACGACAGTTTTGGCATCGAAGCTGACATCCGACAAGGAGTCTGATGCAAGATATGAAGAGCTTTCAGTGCGTGCCCACAGCGGCCTGGGAGCAGAATGACAAGGAGGCAGTTCATTATGGATGTATATCCTGTTACAAAGGTGGCAGCTGTTCAGGCTGCCCCGGTATTTCTCAATCGTGAGGCAACTATTGACAAGGTAGAAAAGATATTTGCCGAGGCTGTAGGCAAGGGGGCACAGCTGGTGGTCTTTCCAGAATCCTTTGTACCATGCTTTCCACTGTGGTGTCTGGTGCTGGCACCTGTGGATCAGCACCCGTTCTATGAGGAGCTTTTTAAAAATGCTGTTTTGGAGGGAAGTGAAGCCTACAACCGCCTGGCTGGCATTGCAGCCAAATATGGAGCTTATATGTCCATCGGCGTCACCGAAAAATCCATCAACAGCATGGGTGCCATGTGGAATACCAATTATATTTTTGGCGCAGATGGCAGGCTGGTGGGCAAGCACCGGAAAATCATGCCTACCTGGGCTGAGAAGCTGGTACACAATCTTGGAGATGGCTCCACTCTGCAGGTGCACGATACCGAGCTTGGGCGCATAGGCTGCCTGATCTGCGGCGAAAATACAAATACCCTGGCCCGCTACAGTATGCTGGCTCAGGGAGAGCAGATCCATATTTCGACCTATCCTCCCTGCTGGCCGACTATGCGCACCCCAGGTATTGGCGGCGGCTACAACCTGAAGGAAGTAATCCATGTCAGGGCTGCCTCCCATGCCTTTGAGGGCAAGGTGTTCAATATAGCCTCCTCTGGTGTATTGGATGAGGAAGCTATCCTGAGGGTCGCCGGCAGTGATGCCGCACTGGAGGAATTCCTGCGCGGTGCAGCCCTGCCTGCAACCATGATCGTAGGACCTGACGGAGAATATGTCACTGAACCATTGGTGGGAGAAGAGGGCATTGTCTATGCGGATTTGGACATCAGCAGGGAAATTTCCCTCAAGGGAGTGCATGATATTGTCGGTTCCTATCAGCGGCCGGATATTTTTCAGGTGAATATCAACAGGACTCCGTTGTCACCGGCGGTCTTCTACAATTGTGCACCTGAGGAAGCGGCGGACTGTGAAGCAGTAAATATGGGAGATGAATGAATACGGAAGCACTGTTTCTTTTGCCTCTGGGAATTGCAGTCGGTATGCTGGGGGCCTTGATGGGACTTGGCGGCGGTATCATCGTTGTGCCTGTATTCATGCTTGGTCTGGGCTATTCCGTGACTGAAACCGTGGGTACAGCGATGGCCATAGTATTCCTGAATGCCCTTTCCGGAGCCTGGGCCTACAGCAGGCAAGGGACAATGCTCAAAAAAATTGCGTTGTTGTTTGGCATGGCGACTGTTCCCGGTGCGGTTCTGGGCAGCTATGTGTCCGAATACTTTTCCGGGGAGCTTTTCCAGGCGCTGTTTGGGACTGTCCTGCTGCTGACTGCGGTGAACATGCTGTTTAAGCTCAAGACTGCCGAAGCCGCGGCACCCTATGAGGCCAGGGGCGGCCATATCAGGCTGGGCATGGCTTTCAGTCTGGCAGTGGGCTTTGTGTCGAGTGTTTTGGGGATTGGCGGGGGCATCCTGCATGTGCCTTTTATGCAGCAGGTGCTGAAAATGCCTATCCACACGGCTATTGCAACCTCGACAGGAACTCTGGCCATATCCTCTCTGGTTGGTCTGCTGGCACATGGCGCTATGGGGCATGTCCTGTGGACAGAGGCTGTACTGACAGGTATAGGAGCCCTGCTGGGAGCGCAGCTGGGGGCTTTGGGAGCTCAAAGGCTGTCCGCCAAAAGACTTACGGCCGCCTTTGCCATCTTCGTGTTCTGCATGGGCATCAAAATTGTCTATGCGGCAATCTAAATGCAAAAAAACTCACAGCTGATTTGTATCAGTTCACAGGTGAGGTTTCATTTGTGAACATACAGATTTTTGGCCGCTGTGAGTTTTTTTATGCTTTATTGAAAGCGTGTATGTAATTTTCACATGGTATGTTTCAGGTATTGAAAAATTTTCTCTTTTGTGCTATGCTGTCAGGGTTAGTAGAGGATAACATCTATCAGGAGTTATACCGATATGTACAGCAGTCATTAATTTCATATCCGTGGATGATAATCGTATACTGCTTGGATTCGCTGGAACTGAGACAGGAAGGATGGAATCTGTACAAATCAGGTGTTCAACGCAGTGCTCTGCGGCTGGCTGCCTGTATTGGAGTGGATTTTTTGCCTTTCAGTACACTGCTGAGAGGCTTTTTTATTTATGGCGCTGGGCGGGCAAGCTTTTCATAGATACTGTCTTTGAGTAAGTATGGCATTGGGGAGGGAATATCTTGAAAAAAATCTGTAATCTGCTGGTAAACAATATGGCGGTGCTGGTTATTATCGTATCGGCTCTGGGGATGCTGCATCCGGCGCTTTTGAGCTGGGTCGGCCCATATATATCCTGGATGCTGGGCATTGTGATGTTCGGCATGGGCATGACCCTGAGCCTGGAGGATTTTCGCACCATCCTGAAGCGTCCCTGGGAGGTTTTGCTGGGTGTGGCAGCGCAGTTCCTGATTATGCCTCTGGCTGCCCTTGGCGTGGTGAAGCTGCTGCAGCTGCCGCCTGAGCTGGCGATTGGCGTTCTTCTGGTAGGGACCTGCCCTGGCGGTACAGCTTCCAATGTGATTACCTATCTTGCGAGAGGTGATGTGGCTCTGTCAGTTTCCATGTCCATGGCGACTACTCTGCTGGCACCTGTAGTGACACCATGTCTGATTTGGCTGTATGCAGATGCCTGGATTGAGATTTCACTGGTTTCCATGATGATTTCCATTGCGCAGATGGTATTGCTGCCGGTTTTGCTGGGGCTGGGCTGCAATCATTTCTTTCAGGGCACCGTGCGGAAAATCATGCCCGCCATGCCTTTGGTATCGGTTGGCGCCATTGTCCTGCTGGTAGGCGGCATCGTGGCCTTAAGCTCGAACCGGCTGGCGGAAATGGGGCTGATGACAGCGGCGGCAGTGGTTCTGCACAATCTTCTGGGACTGGTCCTTGGTTACTGCATGGCAAAGCTTTTCCGACTGGACAGCAGGAAAGCAAGAACCGTTTCCATAGAGGTGGGGATGCAGAATTCCGGCATGGCGGCTTCCCTGGCAATTTTGTATTTCAATCCGCTGGCGGCAGTGCCGGGAGCGATTTTCAGCATTTGGCATAATATCTCGGGCTCTCTGCTGGCCAATTATTATTGCTGGCAGGAGGACAGGGAGAAAAAGGCAGACCTGGCTTATGAGAAAAAATTCAATTAAAAAACGGCAAACAAAAAACTCACCTTTCATCGAAAGGTGAGTTACTTTCATTTGGTGACGCGTAAGGGATTCGAACCCTTGAAGCCGCCGTGAGAGGGCGGAGTCTTAACCACTTGACCAACGCGCCGTGAACAAGGTATAGTATAATATAAATAAAAATATTATGCAAGTGTTTTTTTATCTTATATACTATTTTATGTGTAGCTTTACAATTGATGTGAGAACGCTCACTATAAAAAAACGATTAAATCCTGTAGAATTTAATTTGCACACCAAATTCAGAAAGGATGTTAACCGTTTTGAACAGTATATCACATTTCAACCGTTATTTGCCACATGAAGTTTCTACCAGATTCCATGCCGTCAAGCTT